>NZ_LHOZ01000042.1:0-78903 GCF_001297205.1 Frigoribacterium sp. RIT-PI-h
GCCGCACCTGGCCCGTGCCGCGCGCGTGCCGTCGCGGTTCTGCCGCCATGCCGCCGCACCCTCACGCCGCCACGATGTGGACACGCCGCCACCTTTCAGCGTGGCGTCGTGTCCACATCGTGGCGGGGGGCGTTGTGTGGCTTCCGGCGCGCGGTACCGATCAGCGCGCCCCGAACACGCTCCGCGACGGCTCGGGCGACGGTACGGCCGTGGCGTCGGTGACGACCGGCGCCCCGGCGACGAAGTCGCGCAGCTCGCGGCCGTGGACGACCTTGGCCGGCAGCGGGTCCGACGAGTAGAGCCGCGGCATGCGGTCGGTCGGCAGCGGCGACGGCGAGCCGATCAGCACGACGTTGCCGAAGCGCCGCCCCTTGAGCGTCGCGGGATCGGCGACCGCGACCCCGTGCTCGAACACGGTCGCGAGCGTCGACGCCTGGCCCCGGGCGAAGGCCAGCCCCGCACCGTCGGCCGAGTTGACGATCAGCATGCCGGTCGGCGACAGGAACTCGGCCGCCGCCGTGTAGAACTCGAGCGAGGTCACGTGTGCGGGGATCTGCGAGCCGCCGAACACGTCCACGATCAGCAGGTCGACCGTGCCGCGCAGCCCGGCGGGCAGCTTCACCATCACCTCGCGGGCGTCGCCGTAGCGCACCCGGATCGAGGCCCCACGCGGCAGCGGCAGGGTCTCGCGCACCAGGGCCACGAGGTCGGCCTCGAGCTCGATCACCTGCTGGCGCGAGCCCGGCCGGGTCGCCTCGACGTAGCGAGGCAGGGTCAGGGCGCCGGCGCCGAGGTGCAGCGCGGTGACCGGCCCCTCGGGCAGCAGGTCGACGGCGTGCCCGATGCGCCGGACGTACTCGAAGGCCAGGTGCGTCGGGTCGTCGAGGTCGACGTGCGACTGGGGCGTGCCGTCGACGACGAGCGTGTACGAACCGGGGCGATGCCGGTCCTCGTCCACGCGGGCGAGGCCCGCCCCGATCGAGATCTCGACGGGCGGTTCGTCGTGCTGTGCGGCCATGCCTCCAGCCTCCCATCCCGGGGACGAGGAGGCGCGCGCGGCCCCCGATCCCGTGGAATGCCTGTGCATGCGCCCGGGTTATACCGAAGCTCGGGCGAAAGGTCAACGACAGGGCTTGCCAGGCGTGTCCGGGGCGACCTAGTATGGACCTTTGCGCTCCCCGTGCGTCCTGTCGTCATATTGCGGTCGACAACGTCTCGAGACACCCACCCCCGAATATGACGGCGGGGTGGATGGTGTCCGCCGGGTAGGGCCGTTCACTCACTCACCACATACTGTCCGACAGTGATGACCCGACGGGGTCCACGGAGGTTACTTCCTTGGCTGCTGCGAACAACGCATCCACCAACTCACCCAAGAACGGTCGCAACGCATCGCGGCTCTCGTTCGCCAAGATCACCGACACGCTGACGGTCCCCGACCTGCTGGCGCTCCAGACCGAGAGCTTCGACTGGCTCGTCGGCAACGACATCTGGAAGGACCGTCTCGCCGAGGCGACCGAGCAGGGTCGCACCGACCTCGCCCTCCACTCGGGCCTGGAAGAGATCTTCGAAGAGATCTCGCCGATCGAAGACCTCGGCGAGACCATGCAGCTCTCGTTCACGGCTCCCGAGCTCGAAGAGCCCAAGTACACGATCGACGAGTGCAAAGAGCGTGGCAAGACCTACGCCGCGCCGCTCTACGTGAACGCCGAGTTCATGAACCACCTCACCGGTGAGATCAAGACCCAGACGGTCTTCATGGGTGACTTCCCGCTCATGACCGAGCGCGGCACCTTCATCATCAACGGCACCGAGCGTGTCGTCGTCTCGCAGCTCGTCCGCAGCCCGGGCGTCTACTTCGAGCGCGCCTCCGACAAGACCAGCGACAAGGACATCTACTCGGCTCGCGTCATCCCGAGCCGCGGTGCCTGGCTCGAGTTCGAGATCGACAAGCGCGACCAGGTCGGCGTCCGCATCGACCGCAAGCGCAAGCAGAGCGTGACCGTCTTCCTCAAGGCCCTCGGCCTGACGAGCGAAGAGATCATGGAAGAGTTCAAGGGCTTCGCCTCGATCGAGGCCACCCTCGAGAAGGACGCCATCCTCACCAAGGAAGAGGCGCTCAAGGACATCTACCGCAAGCTCCGTCCGGGCGAGCAGGTCGCCGCCGAGGCCGCGCGCGCGCTCCTCGACAACTTCTACTTCAACCACAAGCGCTACGACCTGGCCAAGGTGGGTCGCTACAAGATCAACCGCAAGCTCGGCATCGACGCGCCCCTGGGCGACTCGGTCCTGACCGTCGACGACATCGTCGCGACGATCAAGTACCTCGTGTCGCTGCACGCCGAAGAGAAGACGATGAACGGCACGCGCGACGGCGAGCCCGTCCAGCTGCGCCTCGACGTCGACGACATCGACCACTTCGGCAACCGTCGCATCCGCGCGGTGGGCGAACTGATCCAGAACCAGGTCCGCACCGGTCTGTCGCGCATGGAGCGCGTCGTCCGCGAGCGCATGACCACGCAAGACATCGAGGCGATCACGCCGCAGACCCTGATCAACGTGCGCCCCGTCGTCGCCGCGATCAAGGAGTTCTTCGGCACCTCGCAGCTGTCGCAGTTCATGGACCAGAACAACCCGCTCTCGGGTCTGACGCACAAGCGCCGCCTGAGCGCGCTCGGCCCCGGCGGTCTGTCGCGTGAGCGCGCCGGCGTCGAGGTCCGCGACGTCCACCCCTCGCACTACGGCCGCATGTGCCCGATCGAGACCCCTGAAGGCCCGAACATCGGTCTGATCGGTTCGCTCGCGTCCTTCGCGCGCATCAACTCGTTCGGCTTCATCGAGACGCCGTACCGTCGCGTGGAGAAGGGCAACGTCACCACGACGATCGACTACCTCACCGCGTCGGAAGAAGACGACTACGTCGTCGCCCAGGCGAACGCCCCCCTCGACGACAAGTTCGACTTCGTCGACGACAAGGTGCTCGTCCGCAAGAAGGGCGGCGAGGTCGAGCTCGTCGACAAGGCCGAGGTCGACTACATGGACGTCTCGCCGCGCCAGATGGTGTCGGTGGCCACGTCGCTGATCCCGTTCCTCGAGCACGACGACGCGAACCGCGCCCTCATGGGTGCCAACATGCAGCGTCAGGCCGTCCCGCTCGTCCGCAGCGAGAGCCCCCTCGTCGGCACCGGCATGGAGGGCTACACCGCGATCGACGCCGGTGACGTCGTCACCGCCGACGCCGCGGGCGTGGTCTCCGAGGTGTCGGCCGACGTCGTCACCGTCCAGCTCGACGACGGCGGCACGCAGGACTACTTCCTGCGCAAGTTCGACCGCTCGAACCAGGGCGCCAGCTACAACCACCGTGTGATCGTCGACGCCGGCCAGCGCGTCGAGGTCGGCGAGGTCATCGCCGATGGTCCCGCGACCGAGAACGGCGAGCTCGCGCTCGGCAAGAACCTGCTCGTCGCGTTCATGCCGTGGGAGGGCTACAACTACGAGGACGCGATGATCCTGTCGCAGAACCTCATCAAGGACGACACGCTCTCGTCGATCCACATCGAAGAGTACGAAGTCGATGCCCGCGACACGAAGCTCGGCAAGGAAGAGATCACCCGTGATCTCCCCAACGTCAGCCCCGACCTGCTGGCCGACCTCGACGAGCGCGGCATCATCCGCATCGGTGCCGAGGTGCGCCCCGGCGACATCCTCGTCGGCAAGGTCACGCCCAAGGGCGAGACCGAGCTCAGCGCCGAAGAGCGTCTGCTGCGTGCGATCTTCAACGAGAAGAGCCGTGAGGTCCGCGACACGTCCCTGAAGGTGCCCCACGGCGAGCAGGGCACGGTCATCGGCGTCAAGGTCTTCGACTCGCAAGACGGAGACGACGAGCTCGGCTCGGGCGTCAACCAGCGCGTCGTCGTGTTCATCGCCCAGAAGCGCAAGATCACCGCGGGTGACAAGCTCGCCGGTCGTCACGGCAACAAGGGCGTCATCTCGACGATCCTTCCCGTCGAGGACATGCCCTTCCTCGCGGACGGCACCCCGGTCGACATCATCCTCAACCCGCTCGGCGTGCCCGGCCGCATGAACTTCGGCCAGGTGCTCGAGATCCACCTCGGGTGGATCGCGGCGCAGGGCTGGAACGTCGAGGGCGTCCAGGAGTGGGCGAAGAACCTGCCCGAAGAGGCGCTCAGCGCCGCTCCCGGTACGAAGGTCGCCACCCCGGTGTTCGACGGTGCCGCCGAGCGCGAGATCGAGGGTCTGCTCGACTCGACCCTGCCGACCCGCGACGGTGAGCGTCTGATCGGTTCGTCCGGCAAGGCGCGCCTGTTCGACGGTCGCTCGGGTGAGCCGTTCCCGAACCCGATCTCGGTCGGCTACATGTACATCCTGAAGCTGCACCACCTCGTCGACGACAAGATCCACGCGCGTTCGACGGGTCCGTACTCGATGATCACGCAGCAGCCGCTGGGTGGTAAGGCACAGTTCGGTGGCCAGCGCTTCGGTGAGATGGAGGTCTGGGCCCTCGAGGCCTACGGCGCCGCGTACGCGCTGCAAGAGCTCCTGACCATCAAGTCGGACGACATCCTCGGCCGCGTGAAGGTGTACGAAGCCATCGTCAAGGGCGAGAACATCCAGGAGCCCGGCATCCCCGAGAGCTTCAAGGTCCTCATCAAAGAGATGCAGTCGCTGTGCCTGAACGTCGAGGTCCTCTCGGCCGACGGCCAGACGGTCAGCCTGCGCGACACGGACGACGAGGTCTTCCGTGCCGCCGAAGAGCTCGGCATCAACATCTCCTCCCGCTTCGAATCGTCGAACGTCGACGAGATCTAAGCCCCCTTCCCACAACGACACGTCGATACATCTGACAAGGGATTAAATTTTGATCGAAGCAACAACTTTCGATGAGCTGCGGATCGGCCTCGCCACTGCCGAGAACATCCGTGCCTGGTCGCACGGTGAGGTCAAGAAGCCGGAGACCATCAACTACCGCACGCTGAAGCCCGAGAAGGACGGTCTCTTCGGAGAACAGATCTTCGGGCCCTCGCGTGACTGGGAGTGTGCGTGCGGCAAGTACAAGCGCGTCCGCTTCAAGGGCATCGTCTGCGAGCGCTGCGGCGTCGAGGTCACGAAGTCGTCCGTGCGTCGTGAGCGCATGGGCCACATCGAGCTCGCCGCCCCCGTCACGCACATCTGGTACTTCAAGGGCGTCCCCTCGCGCTTGGGCTACCTGCTCGACATGGCCCCGAAGGACCTCGAGAAGGTCATCTACTTCGCGGCCTACATGGTCATCTCGATCGACGAAGAGGGCCGTCACGCCGACATGCCCGGGCTCGAGAACGAGCTCCGCCTCGAGATCAAGCAGCTCGAGTCGCAGCGCGACACGCGCATCGCCGATCGCCTGAAGAAGCTCGAGGACGACCTGGCCGTCCTCGAGGAAGAAGGCGCGAAGAGCGACCAGAAGCGTCGTGCGAAGGACGCCGCCGAGAAAGAGATGTCGCAGACGCGCAAGTCGTTCGACGAGGACATCAACCGCCTCGAGCGCGTGTGGGAGGACTTCCGCAACCTCAAGGTCGGCGACCTCAAGCCCGAGGACGCCGTCTTCCACGAGCTGCAGGACCGCTTCGGCATCTACTTCGAGGCCCACATGGGCGCCGAGGCGATCAAGAAGCGCCTCGAGGCCTTCGACCTCACCACCGAGGCCGAGAACCTCCACCTGCAGATCTCCGAAGGCAAGGGTCAGAAGAAGATCCGCGCCATCAAGCGCCTGCGCGTCGTCAGCTCGTTCCTGGCCACCGGCAACTCGCCGGCCGCCATGGTCCTCGACGTCGTCCCGGTCATCCCGCCCGAGCTGCGCCCGATGGTGCAGCTCGACGGTGGCCGCTTCGCGACCAGCGACCTGAACGACCTCTACCGTCGCGTGATCAACCGCAACAACCGCCTCCGTCGCCTGCTCGACCTCGGTGCTCCCGAGATCATCGTGAACAACGAGAAGCGCATGCTGCAAGAGGCCGTCGACGCCCTGTTCGACAACGGTCGTCGCGGTCGCCCCGTCACCGGTACCGGCAACCGCGCCCTGAAGTCCCTGAGCGACATGCTCAAGGGAAAGCAGGGTCGCTTCCGCCAGAACCTGCTCGGCAAGCGCGTCGACTACTCGGGTCGTTCGGTCATCATCGTCGGCCCGACGCTCAAGCTGCACCAGTGCGGTCTGCCCAAGCAGATGGCCCTCGAGCTGTTCAAGCCGTTCGTCATCAAGCGCCTGATCGACCTGAGCCACGCTCAGAACATCAAGTCGGCCAAGCGCATGGTCGAGCGTTCGCGCCCGCAGGTCTGGGACGTCCTCGAAGAGATCATCCGCGAGCGCCCCGTGTTGCTGAACCGTGCGCCCACGCTGCACCGTCTCGGCATCCAGGCGTTCGAGCCCCAGCTGGTCGAGGGCAAGGCCATCCAGCTGCACCCGCTCGTCTGCGCGGCGTTCAACGCCGACTTCGACGGTGACCAGATGGCCGTGCACCTGCCGCTGTCCGTCGAGGCCCAGGCCGAGGCACGCATCCTGATGCTCGCCTCGAACAACATCCTGAAGCCGTCCGACGGCCGCCCGGTGACCCTGCCCGCACAGGACATGATCATCGGTCTGCACTACCTGACGACCGTCACCGAAGGTGCCGAGGGTGAGGGCCGTGCCTTCTCGTCGGTCGCCGAGGCGATCCTCGCGAAGGACCAGGGTTCGCTCGACCTCAACGCGATGGTCAAGATCCGCATGAACGGCGTGCACTTCGCCGAGGGTGAAGCTCCCGAGGGTTACGAGGTCGGGCAGGACATCCTGCTCGAGACGACCCTCGGTCGTGCGCTCTTCAACGAGAACCTGCCGGCGGACTACCCGTTCGTCCAGCAGGTGACCGACAAGGGCATGCTCTCGACGATCGTCAACGACCTCGCCGAGCGCTACCCGAAGGTCGCCGTCGCCGCAGCCCTCGACAACATCAA
This sequence comes from Frigoribacterium sp. RIT-PI-h, assembly GCF_001297205.1. Classification (NCBI taxonomy): domain Bacteria; kingdom Bacillati; phylum Actinomycetota; class Actinomycetes; order Micrococcales; family Microbacteriaceae; genus Frigoribacterium; species Frigoribacterium sp. RIT-PI-h. The sequence goes on from NZ_LHOZ01000042.1 coordinate 6,985, forward strand.
GGACGCGGGCTTCTACTGGGCCTCGCGTTCGGGTGTCACCGTCGCGCTGTCCGACGTGCTCACGCCTCCGCGCAAGCCCGAGATCGTCGCGGGCTACGAGAAGCAGGCCGCGGCGGTGCAGTCCGAGTTCGACAAGGGCCTCATCTCCGACGCCGAGCGTCGTGCCGACCTGATCAAGATCTGGACGGAGGCCACGAACGAGGTCGCCGCCGAGATGCGGGCGAACTTCCCGATCGACAACACCATCAACCGCATGGTGACGTCCGGGGCACGTGGTAACTGGCTGCAGGTGCGCAACATCGCCGGCATGCGAGGCCTGGTGAACAACCCGAAGGGTGACATCATCCCCCGCCCGATCATCTCCTCGTACCGCGAGGGTCTGTCGGTGGCCGAGTACTTCATCGCGACGCACGGTGCCCGCAAGGGTCTGGCCGACACGGCCCTCCGTACGGCCGACTCGGGGTACCTGACCCGTCGTCTCGTCGACGTGTCGCAGGACGTCATCATCCGTGAAGACGACTGTGGCACCTCGCGTGGCCTCGAGATGCCGATCGCCGCACCCGACGCCAACGGCGTCATGGTGCGCGACGCGACCGTCGAGAACACCGTGTTCGCACGGTCGCTCGCGGCAGCCGCGGTGGACGCCGAGGGCACGGTGCTGGCCGAGGCCGGCGCCGACGTCGGAGACGTGCTGATCGACGAGCTCGTGGCGGCCGGTGTCGAGACCATCAAGGTCCGCTCGGTCCTCACCTGTGAGGCCGCCGTCGGTGTCTGCGCCCAGTGCTACGGCCGCTCGCTGGCCACCGGCAACCTGGTCGACATCGGTGAGGCCGTCGGCATCATCGCGGCCCAGTCGATCGGTGAGCCCGGCACGCAGCTGACCATGCGTACCTTCCACACCGGTGGTTCGGCCTCGGCCGACGACATCACGCAGGGTCTGCCCCGCGTGACCGAGCTGTTCGAGGCACGTACCCCCAAGGGTGCGTCCCCGATCGCCGACTCGGCCGGTCGCATCACCATCGAGGACACCGACAAGGCTCGCCGCGTCATCCTGCAGCCGGACAACGGCGACGAAGAAGTGATCTACCCCGTGCTCAAGCGTTCGACCCTCCTCGTCGAGGACGGTCAGCACGTCGAGCTCGGTGAGCAGATCATCGCCGGTGCGGTGGACCCGAAAGAGGTCCTGCGCGTCAAGGGCGTCCGTGCGGTGCAGCAGCACCTCGTGGGTGGCGTCCAGGACGTCTACCGCTCGCAGGGTGTGCCGATCCACGACAAGCACATCGAGGTCATCGTCCGTCAGATGCTCCGCAAGGTCACCGTCGTCGACCACGCCGACACCGACCTGCTGCCCGGTGAGCTCGTCGACCGGTCGAAGTACAACGAGATCAACCGTGCGGCACTGACCGAGGGCAAGCGGACCGCGTCCGCTCGCCAAGAGGTCATGGGCATCACGAAGGCCTCGCTGGCGACCGAGTCGTGGCTGTCGGCCGCGTCCTTCCAAGAGACGACCCGCGTCCTGACGCAGGCGGCCATGGAAGGCAAGAGCGACCCGCTGGTCGGTCTGAAGGAGAACGTCATCATCGGAAAGCTCATCCCCGCGGGCACCGGCCTGTCGCGTTACCGCGACGTGTCGGTCGAGGCGACGGAAGAGGCGAAGGCCGAGCGGTACCCCAACCGCGTCTTCACCGACGATGCGTCGTTCAACGAAGCCGACCTGAGCTTCGTGGACTTCGACTCGTTCTCGTCGGACGACTTCACGCCCGGCACCTACAACTGAGCGACTGACGGAGGCGCGGTGAGGGTCTGACCCGCACCGCGCCTCCTGAAGGCCTCGCCTCGAAGGGCCCCGGCTCGCACATCGTGCGGACCGGGGCCCTTCGTCGTCCCCGCCCCGTCCGTGTGTGCACTTCGCGACAAGTCCGGGCCTCGCGGGCGTCTGGTGCCGAGATGGGCGGCGTGTCGGCGACGAGTTGTCGGGAAGTGCACGTCTTCAGGTCGGGGTGAGGTCGGGTTCGGCTCGCCGAGGCGGGAGTCGACCCGGCAGGATGGACGGATGCCCGACGACCAGCCCGCCGAGACCGCCCCCACCGCGTCCCGCGCCGAGACCGCCACGCCGGCCTCCGCCCCAGGAGAACCGGCCACCTCCTCCCCGGTCGTCGTCGCCCGAGGCGAGGCCGCCGAGGGGGTCAGCGTCGGCACGGCCGACCGTCCCGTCCGAGAGCGGGTGACCGCACCCGACGTCGTGGCGCCGCCCGAGCCCGTCGCGGGCATCACCTGGCGCCCGCTCACCCTCGACGACCTCGAGCCGCTGCACGCCCTCTGTGCCCGGATCGGGTCCGTCGACCACCCCGACCGGGGTCATGCGCTCGAGGTCGTGCGTGACGACCTCACGTCGCCCGGCATCGACCTCGAGCGGGACAGCATCGTCGGGGTCGACACCGACGGCCGCTTCGTCGCCTGGGGGCTCAGCCACCGCGCCCCGCCCCGGGTCACCCCCGGGCGGGGGGGGGTCCCCGGCGGGGTCGACCCCGACCGACGTGGCGAGGGTCTCGGCCGCCGTGTCCTCGACTGGCAACGGGCCCGGGGCGAGCAGCACCTGGCCACCTGTGACGAGGTGCTGCCCGCCGGTCTCGTGACCGACGTCGAGGAGGACGCCCTCGCCTCGCGGGCGGCGTTCCGTCACGCCGGGTTCGAGGAGTCGCGGTGGTGGACCGAGCTGCGTCGCGACCTGGCGGAACCGATCGACCGCGTCGCGCTCGACCCGGCCGTCCGCCTGGTCACGATGACCGACGAGTGGGTCGAGGCGACGCGTCAGGCCCGCAACGACGCCTTCCGCGACCACTGGGGCAGCCAGCCGACGAGCGAGGACCGCTGGGCTCGGATGGTCGGTGCCAGCACGTTCCGCCAGGACCTCTCGCTGCTCGCCGTCGCGCGTCCGCTCGGCGATCCCGAGGGTGCCGAGCAGGTCGTGGCGTTCGTGCTGAGCGACGTCGACCCCGAGGACTGGGCGGCCCTGGGTCGGCGGTGCGCCTACGTCGAGTACGTCGGCGTCCGGCGCTCCTGGCGCGGACGGCACCTCGCGCAGTCGCTGCTCGCGTCGACGTTGGAGGCGCACGTCGCCGAAGGGCTCGAGGTGGCCGTGCTCGACGTGGACTCCGTGAGCCCGACGGGTGCCCTGGGCCTGTACGACCGGGCCGGGTTCGTCTCCGCGAGGCGCTCCGCCACGGTGGTCCGCACCTACTGAGTCCGACCCGGCTCGATCGTCGCACCCCTTCGAGGGGCACCCGCTCTGGGACGTGCCGGCGGTGGCACCCCGGCCGTAGCGTGAGGCAAGCTCGGTCCCGACCCCGAGCGTCGAACGGCCTCGTCGTCCTACCCCCGAGGCCCTGTACTTCCGAGGAGGTACGCGTGGCTTCCATGACCGAGATCCTGATCTTGCACGGGCTGTTGCCGATCGAGCAGCTCGACGTGATCCCGCGCGGCCCGGCCGAGGAAGAGGCGTCGATCCGCGACCTCCTCTCCCGAGGCGTCGTCACCGAGATGCAGGTGGCGAGGGCCCGGGCCCCCGCCGCCGACCTCGACTTCGTCGAGCTGATCGACTACCCCGTCGACCGATCGGCCGTGACGATGGTGCCCGCGGCCGTGTGCCGACGGCACAAGGTCCTGCCGATCGGGGTGCGCGACGGTTCGTTGATCCTCGCCATGGAGGACCCGGGCGACGTCTTCGCCATCGACGACGTCCGTGCCGGCCTCCGCATGGGCGTCGACCCCGTCGTCGCCGAGAAGAACGACCTGCGCGCCGCCATCGACCGCTACCTCCGCGCCGACGACGAGCTGAACGACCTGACGTCGACCCTCGAAGAGGAGAGGGCGCACGAGACGGCGGCCGACATCACCGACGGCCCCGACGACGACGTGCCGATCGTCCGGTTCGTCAACCTGCTCGTGAGCCAGGCGATCACCGACCACGCCTCCGACATCCACATCGAGCCGTCCGAGACCGACGTGCGCATCCGGTACCGCATCGACGGTGTGCTGCACGAGATGCAACCGGCACCGAAGGCGATCCAGAACGGCGTCATCTCGCGCCTCAAGATCATGAGCGAGATCGACATCGCCGAGCGTCGCAAGCCGCAGGACGGCCGCATGTCGGTGCGCCACGGCGGGCGCCAGATCGACCTGCGGGTGGCGACGCTGCCGACCGTGTGGGGCGAGAAGGTCGTCATGCGCATCCTCGACAACTCGAACACCTCGATGAGCCTGCGCGACCTCAACCTGCTCGAGCGCAACTTCGACGTCTACGCCGAGTCGTACTCGAAGCCCTACGGCATGATCCTCGTCACCGGCCCCACGGGTTCGGGCAAGTCGACGACGCTGTACACGACGCTCAACGCCGTCGCCCGTCCCGAGATCAACGTCATCACGGTCGAGGACCCGGTCGAGTACCGCATGAAGGGCATCAACCAGGTGCAGGTCAACCCCAAGGCGGGCCTGACCTTCGCGAGTGCGCTCCGCAGCATCCTGCGGTCCGACCCCGACGTCGTCCTGCTCGGCGAGATCCGCGACCACGAGACGGCGCAGATCGCGATCGAGGCGTCGCTCACCGGCCACCTCGTGTTGAGCACGTTGCACACGAACGACGCCCCGAGCGCGATCACCCGTCTCACCGAGATGGGTATCGAGCCCTTCCTCGTGGGGTCGGCCATCGACTGCGTCGTCGCCCAGCGCCTCGCGCGTCGTCTCTGCGACCGGTGCAAGACGCCCACGGCGTACTCGCCGCTGCAGCTGGCACACCTGAAGTTCCGCGTCGGTCCGGACGAGAACCCCACGGTGTACCAGCCGGTCGGCTGCCAGCAGTGCTCGAACACGGGCTACCGCGGTCGCATCGCGCTGCACGAGGTGATGAGCGTCTCGGAAGAGATCGAACGCCTCGCCGTCGCCCGCGCGTCCAGCGCCGAGATCGGCCGCGTCGCCCGCGAGCAGGGCATGTTGAGCCTGCGTCAGGACGGTTGGGAGAAGGCCAAGCTCGGCCTCACCAGCGTCGAAGAGATCCTGCGGGTCGTCGCGTGACGCCCGTCTCCGGCCGAGCCCGGACCGAGAACGAGGAGGCCCTCTCATGAGCGCTTCGATCTACGACCTCCCCGACGACTCGGCTGCCGAGGCCGCCGCCCTCGCGGGGTGGACGCCGGGGCGTCCGGGCAACGAGGTCCGGTCCGCGGCCGCCTCCGCGACCACGTCGTCGACGGCTCCGGCCGACGCGTCGTCGTTCCCGCCCGCCCCCGCGTCCGCCGGCGGTACCGCCTCGGCTCCCGTCTACAGCCTCGACGGTGGTCAGGACCCGGTCATGGGCTGGACGCCCACGCGCGCCCCCTCGAGCCGCCGCGCCGCTCGACTCGCCGAGGCCCTGGTCGACAAGGCCGCGCTCGCCGACCAGGAGGCCCTGCTCGTCCCCGACACCGGTCCCTCGCCGGTCCTGCCCCGGTCGGCCGCGGCCCCGTCGTCCCTGTCCGCACCGTCGTCGGTCGCCGCGCCGTCCTCCGAGACTCCTGCGGTGCCCGCCCCGGCACCGCTCAGCCCGCCGCCCGCCGGCCACGTGCTGCCCACGACGCCGCGGCCCGGCTGGGTCGACCCACGCTTCGAGGAGCCGATCCGCGCCTCCCGGGCTCAGGCCGACCCCACGCAGGAGGCGCGGGCCGACTCCGCGACGGACCTCACCGCCACCGCCCCCACCGTCGCGATCCCGGCGACGGCCGGCACGACGGCGACGAGCTCGTCGGCCTCGCCGTTCGCCGCCGAGGGCGTCGTCTTCCCGACCGCCGCCGGCACCCCGGCGTCCCCGTCCGCAGTCGCCCCCTGGGACGCCCCGGCCCCGCAGCACGTCGCGGCCGACGCGCCGCCCGCCGCCCCCACCACCCCGGAGGACGCGGCCGACTTCCACGGCATCGAGCTGCACCGCCACCCGCGCGACCACGCGCACGCCGGGCTCGTCTCGGCGTTGATCCAGGTCGTGCTGCAGAACGCGTCCGACCTGCACGTCACCACCGACGCGATGCCGACGATCCGCGTCGACGGCGCCCTGCGACCGGCCCTCGCCGGCGGGACCGTCTGGGATGCGGCCATCGTCCGCACGGCGCTGGAGAGCCTGCTCACGCCCGAGCAGCAGCAGCGGTTCGACGACGAGCTCGAGCTCGACTTCGCCTACTCGCTCTCGGACGAGGCGCGTTTCCGCGTGAACTTCTACCAGCAGCGCGGTTCGTTGGGGGCGGCGTTCCGGTTGATCCCCACCGAGATCAAGCAGCTCGGCGACCTGGGCGTGCCCGAGTCGGTGTCGACCTTCGCCAAGCTGCCGCGCGGTCTCGTGCTCGTCACGGGCCCCACGGGTTCGGGCAAGTCGACAACTCTCGCGGCACTGATCGACCTCGTCAACCGCACGCGCGCCGACCACATCGTGACGGTCGAGGACCCGATCGAGTTCATGCACCAGCACAAGAAGTCGCTCGTGAACCAGCGCGAGGTCGGGCACGACACGCACAGCTTCGCGGCGGCGCTCAAGCACGTGCTGCGGCAGGACCCCGACGTCATCCTGATCGGCGAGCTCCGCGACCTCGAGACCATCTCGGTCGCGCTGACCGCCGCCGAGACCGGCCACCTGGTGTTCGCGACCCTGCACACGCAGAGCGCGGCGCAGACGATCGACCGCGTCATCGACGTGTTCCCGCCGTACCAGCAGGACCAGGTGCGCACGCAGCTCGCCTCGACGCTGCAGGGCGTCGTCTGCCAGACGCTGCTGCCCAAGGCCAGCGGTCGGGGCCGGGTCGTGGCGACCGAGATCATGATGATGACCCCCGCCATCGGCAACCTCGTCCGCGAGGGCAAGACCTACCAGATCGCCTCGTCGATGCAGGCCGGCCGCGACCTCGGCATGCACACGATGGACCAGAAGCTCGCCGACCTGGTGAACACCGGCGTCGTGACGCACAAGGCCGCCATGGAAAAGGTGCACGATCGTGAAGGGTTCGACCGTCTCGTGACGCGTGTGATCAACAAGTCCGAGAGCCAGGGCCTCGACAGCGGCATCGACTTCGGCGACTCGTTCTCGGGCGGGGCCGCCTGATGGCCGGGGCAGTCGCCTACGCCTACAAGGGGCGTGACGGGGCCGGCAAGGTCGTCAAGGGAAAGGTCGACGCGTCGAGCGAGGGCGCGGTCATCACCCGCCTCCGCACGATGGGCGTGCAGCCGATCTCGATCAGCGAGGCGGGCGCCGGCACGGGTCTGCAGCGCGAGGTGTCGATCCCCGGGCTCGGCGACCGTGCGGTCAAGATGAAGGACATCGCGGTCATGTCGCGCCAGATGGCGACCATGATCGGCTCGGGGCTGTCGCTGCTGCGCACCCTGACGATCCTCGCCGACCAGGTCGAGAACAAGCGGCTGGCCAAGATCATGGCCGAGGTGCGCGACGACGTCGAGACCGGTGTCTCGTTCTCGGACGCGGTCGGCAAGCACGACAAGGACTTCCCGCCGCTGATGATCAACATGATCAAGGCGGGCGAGACCGGCGGGTTCCTCGACAAGGCGCTCGAGTCGACGGCGGAGAACTTCGAGAAAGAGGTGGCGCTGCGGTCGACGATCAAGTCGGCCATGACCTACCCGGTCGTCGTGCTCGTCATGTCGCTCGTCGCGGTCGTCATCATGCTGCTGTTCATCGTGCCGATCTTCCAGGACATGTTCACGAACCTCGGCGGGCAGCTGCCGTTGCCGACGATGATGCTCGTCTACGCCTCGCGGGCGATGCCGTACGTGGTGCCGGCCGGCATCGTCGTCGGCATCGCGTTCTCGATCTGGTGGCGGACGAACAAGAACTCGGTCAAGGTGCGGGCGTTCCTCGACCCGCTGAAGCTGAGGCTGCCCGTCTTCGGCGCGCTGTTCCGCAAGATCGCGATCGCTCGGTTCAGCCGCAACTTCTCGAACATGATCGGGGCCGGCGTGCCCATCCTCACGGCACTGCGCATCGTGGGCGAGGTGTCGGGCAACTACGTCCTCGAGGAGGCGCTGGTCAAGGTGGCCGAGTCGGTGCGGCAGGGCGAGTCCATCGCCGGACCGCTGACCGAGTCGGGGGTCTTCCCGTCGATGGTCACGCAGATGATCTCGGTCGGTGAGGACTCGGGCTCGCTGCAGACGATGCTCGAGAAGGTCGCGGACTTCTACGACCAAGAGGTCAAGTCGACGACCGAGTCGCTCACGGCCCTGATCGAGCCCCTCTTGATCGCCTTCCTGGGCGTCGTCGTCGGCGGAATGATCGTGGCGCTCTACCTGCCCATCTTCCAGATCACGTCGCTGATCAAGTAACGCACCAGGCACCCCCGCAGGAGGCGCGGGCCGGCTCACGAGGCCGGCTCGCGCCTCCTTCTCGTGCCGGGCGTCTCGCGACCGGGCGGTCTACCCCGCAAACGGGTGCTGACCAGCGCTTTTCGGCCTTTCGGGGGATACCCGAACTGGGGCCGTGTCGCAGCCCAAAACCCCCCTTCCAAGGGATTCTCGGGCACTTTCCCAGCTGGCACCATCGATCTCGGCGGGAGCACAGTGACCGCCGACCCGATCACTCGGACACCACTCCCGCACCCGACCGAACAGGACCAGCGACATGTACTTCACCCTCATGGGCAAGCTCAGCGCCCGCCGTCAGAACCTCGCCGAAGAAAAGGACAAGGGCTTCACCCTGATCGAGCTCCTCGTCGTCGTGATCATCATCGGCATCCTCGCCGCGATCGCCATCCCGGTGTACCTCGGCGTGCAGAACAACGCCAAGGACTCGGCCGTGAAGAGCGACCTCTCGAACATCAAGACGGCCATCGTCGCGAGCTACACGAACGACAACACGTCCACCACGGCACCCGCGCTGACCGCAGCGAACCTCGGCAAGTACGGCTACACCCAGAGTGCCGACTACACGGGCACGGGGGCCGTCGTTCCGACGTACGCCGGTAGCTCGACCGCCAGCAACTTCTGCGTCAGTGCCAAGGGCTCCACCGGAAACACGTTCCGCATCTCGACCAACTCCGGCGCCCAGGCCGGCGCCTGCGGCGGGCAGACCCCCTGGTGACCCCGCCCCCCCGCCCCCAGCCCCCGGTCGGCGGGCCCCGGCCCCCGCCCCCCCGCCAACCCAGAACCCCCCCCCGCCCCGCCCGGGAGGTTGGCCCGGGTGCCGGCGCCCCACCGCCCGCCTGCGCCTCCTCGACCCCGAGGCGCGCGAGGCCGGCCTGTCGATCGTCGAGGTGGTCGTCGCCCTCCTGGTCTTCGCGGTCGTCTCGGTCGGTTCGATCGTCGCGGTCGGCACGACCCTGGCGATGACGAGCGACAACCGCAACCGGGAGGTCGCGGCCAACCTCGCCGCCCAAGCCGTCGACACGGCTCGCGGCGTGTCCGACGTCATCTCGGTCTCGTCGGGCTCGACGACGACCACCGTCAACGGCACGGTCTTCACGGTCGACCAGACGGCGGCCTTCATCACGACCACGGGGGTCGACACGTCCTGCACCCCCGCCGCCGCCTCCGGCAACGGGGCCCTCTTCTACAAGCGCCTGCAGGTCGCGGTCACCTGGCCCGGCATGCGTCAGGGCATGCAGCCCGTCCGGAGCGACACGATCCTGGCGCCGAACAACCGGCTCAACGACCAGGACACGGGCACGATCCTCATCGGCGTGAAGGACACCACCGGTGCCGGCGTCCCGGGCATCGTCGTGACCGTCGAGCCCGACGACAAGTCGGCCGCCCCCGGCAAGGCGCTGACCTCGGCGTCCAAGCCCGCACCCACGAACGCCGACGGCTGCTCGGTGGCCGTCAAGGTGCTCCCCGGCAGCTACAAGGTCACCGTGTCCCGAGCCGACGCCGCCCCCTGGCGGGATGCCTACCAGGCCTCCGCGCCGGTCAAGACGGGCATCGTCGTCGCCAAGGGCGACTCCGCGGGCGTCTCGTTCACCTACGACCTCGGCGACGACTTCGCCATGACCTACGCCTCGACCTACAGCGGAGGCGCGGTCGTCCTGCCGAACGACCTCAAGACCACCGTCCTGGGCGGACCGGAGCCTTACGTGGTCACCGGTGCCGTCAGCGACGTCTACCTCTTCCCCAAGACCACGGGGTACCAGATGATCGCTGGCACCTACCGCCCCGTGGGCAGCGACGGGGGCAGCTGCCTGTCGCCCGACCCGGGGGCCTGGCCCGCCAACGCCGCCGGCAGGACGGCCGTCCGACAGCCGTTCGTGGCCGCGTCGGCGGGGGCCGCGGCGTACGGCCTGCCGATGGGCGTCACGACGGTCAAACTGAACTCGGGTAGCGACACGATCATCCAGGCGCGCTCGACGACGGCGTTGAACGGCGACCCCGGCTGCGCGTCCACGCAGACCTACACCTTCGACGTCAAGAATAAGACGTCGAAGAACGAGGTCACCATCGCACTGCCGTACGGCACGTGGGCCGTCTCGTCGGGCAGGTCGCCGTCGTCGCTCAACCCCCTCACCATCAGCGGCCTCATCGGCAGCATCATCGGCGGCATCTTCGGCGGCTCCGGCACCACCGCGAACGTCGTCACCCTCGACCCCAGGCCGACCTCGTGAGCCGCCTGCGGACGCTCGCGGTCGGCGACGTACGGCGCGACGCCGGCCTCAGCCTGGCCGAGCTGCTCGTCGCGATGATGGTCTTCGGCATCATCGTGGCCGTCGTCACCACGACGTTCATCTCGTTGACCAAGGCGACGGCCCAGGCCCGCGGCGTCGACGCCAACACCCGCGTCGCGTCGAACGTCATGAACGAGGTCAGCCGCGTGGTGCGGGCCGCCCGCACCATCCCCACGCCCGGTGGCACCGAGGCGACCTCGTTCAGCCTGGCCACGACCGAAAGCCTGACGCTGACCACGGCCGTCAACGGAGCGGACTCGCTGACGACCGTGCCGCGCAAGGTCACCTTCGGCGTGGCCGCGGACCGCAGCCTGGTCGAGATGACGGTGGTCGGCACCCCGCTCAAGACGGACTTCTGGCAGTTCGTCTCGACCCCGACGAAGCGCACGCTCGGAGGCTCCGTGGTGGCCCCCGCGAGCAGCGACGCGCCTCTCTTCACGTACTACGACTTCACGGGCGCCGTCCTGACGCCCGACTCCGGCGGCGCGCTCTCCGCGACGCAGCTGCCGGCGATCGCCGCCGTCCAGGTGAGCGTGACGATCGACCGGACCGCCACGGCGTCGAGCCAGGCCGTCACGCTCCAGACCACCGTCTCGCTGTCCAACCTCGTCGGAGGAGCCACCACATGACCTCCCTACGACGACGCCTGGGGCTCGACCGACTCGACCACTCCGACCGCGAGGGCGGCATGGCGATGGCCATCGTCCTCATCTTCGGCATGGTCCTCGTGATCATGGCGGCGACAGCTCTGACCGTGGCGACGAGCGGCCTCAAGAAGTCCGCGGCCGACCAGGACTGGGTGGGCGCGCTCGCAGCCGCCTATGCCGGCGTCGAGGAGTACCAGGCCCGGCTGGCGAACGACAACAGCTACCAGCAGTACGGCGACGCGAACGCGCCGTTCAGCAAGGCCACCGGCAGCAAGCTCACCCTCCCGGCCGGGCAGCAGGCCAACAAGGCGTTCGGTTTCGGCGTGTCGGGCACGTGGGCGAGCGTCCCCGGCAGCGGCGACCGCGCGCAGTTCCGCTACGAGGTCGACAACTCCGCCTACGTGGCTTCGGGGGCCCTGCGCGTCCGCGCCACGGGCAAGGTCGGCAGCGCCACGCGCAGCGTCATCGCCGACCTGCGCCAGAAGGGGTTCATCGACTACCTCTACTTCACCGACATCGAGTCGCAGGACCCTCTGCTCACCGGCAGCACGAACAAGAATTGCACGAAGAAGGCCTGGGAATCCCGCACGCAGGCCGACAAGTGCGGCGAGATCTCCTTCAGCGGCGGCGACACGATCTATGGCCCCGCGCACTCCAACGACACCATGCGCGTGTGCTCGGCCACGTTCAAGGAATCCGTCAGCACCGCGAACCCGACCCCGGGCAAGTCGTACGCGAAGGTCGACTCGAACGGCACGGCCTGCAGCGGTCAGGTGTTCGACAAGGAGCGTGCCCGGGGGGCAGGGCCCGACCAGGTGGCGAGCGTCACGATGCCCGACACCAACAGCGACAAGATCCGCGAGACCCGCACCGACCTGCCGACCGAGGTCCCGCGCCCCGGCTGCCTCTACACCGGTCCGACCGACATCGTGTTCTCGGCCGACGGCAAGATGACGGTCAAGTCGCCCAACAGCAAGATGACCCGCATCTCGAACGACGCCGCGACCAAGGGCACCGCCGACGCGGACTGCGGTCTCCCCGGGACGGCGCCGGGCCAACTCGGCTCGCCGGCCGGGGCGACCATCTCGGTCCCGGCCAACAATCTCATCTACGTCCAGGACATCCCGGTCCCCTCGACGGGTGGTGCCGCCCAGAACGTCAACGCCGCGGCGTCGAAGGCCGACCTCACCGAGACGTCGTGCGACGACAACCACGTCGGCTATCCGATCTCCAAGGAGTCGGTCCCGACCTCGGCCACCGCGGGCGGTCCCGGCAAGGGGGCCTGCGCCTACGGCGCGCGCAGCGGCGACGTGTTCGTCAAGGGGACGTTCCAGGGCCAGCTGACCATCGCCGCCAAGAACTACCTCTACGTCACGGGCGACCTGGTCTACTCGGCGACCAACGCCAGCACGAACATCCTCGGCCTCGCCAGCGACGGCGTGGCCTGGGTCTGGAACCCGGTCGACGGCAAGGGCAAGTCGCTGCTGGGGGACACCGACCGCGAGGTCGACGCGGCCATCATCTCGGTTCAGCACTCGTTCCTCGTCCAGAACTACGCCAGCGGCGGGGACCGCGGCACGCTCACCGTCAAGGGCTCGATCACCCAGGCCTACCGCGGCGTCGTCCGCAACGGCTCGAACGGCTACATCAAGGCGTACGCGTACGACACCCGGCTGCGCTACCTCGCCCCGCCGAAGTTCCTCAGCCCGGTCACGACCTCGTACGGCGTCACCACGCAGACCGAGGTCAAGCCGGCCTTCACCTCGACGGGGGCAGCCTCGTGATCGCCGCGCCCTGGATCATCGCCGTCCTGGTCGCGGGATGCTTCGGCCTGCTCATCGGTTCGTTCCTCAACGTGGTCGTGTACCGGGTGCCCGCAGGGCTCTCCGTGGCGCGCCCGGCGAGCTCGTGCCCGAGCTGCTCCACGCCAATCCGGCGCCGCGACAACGTGCCCGTGCTCAGCTGGCTCGCGCTCGGCGGGAAGTGCCGCGACTGCCGCACGTCCATCTCGGCCCGCTACCCGATCGTCGAACTCGCCACCGGCCTCTTCTTCGTCCTCGTCGCCGCCCGCCTCTGGCCGCTCGCCCACGTGCCGACCGAGGCGCTGCCGCTCGTGTCGCGCCTCCTCTCGCTCGGCGCCTTCCTCTGGCTGGCCGGGGTGAGCGTCGCGCTCGCGGTGATCGACCTCGAGCACCACCGTCTGCCCGACCGCATCGTCCTGCCGTCGTACGCCGTCGGCGGGGTGCTGTTGGGCGTCGCGAGCTTGCTCGTGGGGGACTGGTCGGCACTGGTCCGGGCGGCCCTCGGCGCCGCGGCCCTCTGCGCCTTCTACCTGATCGCCGCCCTGTCGTACCCGGGCGGCATGGGTCTCGGCGACGTCAAGCTGGCCGGCGTGCTCGGCCTCTACCTCGCCTGGCTCGGCTGGGGCGAGTTCGCCGTGGGCGCCTTCGCGGCCTTCCTGCTCGGCGGCCTCTTCGCCGTCGTCCTCCTGGTCACCCGTCGCGTCCAGCGCACGGGCGGCATCCCCTTCGGACCCTGGATGCTCGCGGGCGCCTGGGTCGGCGTCTTCGCCGGCGGCACCGTCGCCACGGCGTACCTCACCCTCCTCGGCCTGGCATGACCGGGCGAGCTGACAGAGAGCAGAACTGATGGGCAAGAACATCGTGGGCATCGACATCGGCAGCCGCTTCGTGCGCGCGGTCGAGGTCGCCGACGCCGACAAGTCCAAGCCGACGATCGTCCGCTTCAGCGAGGTCGCCCTGCCCGAGGGCGCCGCGAGCCGGGGCGAGGTCATCGAGTCGCAGACCATGGCCGGCACGCTCAAGCAGCTGTGGTCGGCCGGCGGCTTCAAGAGCAAGCGCGTCGTGCTGGGCATGGGCAACCAGCGGGTGTTGGCCCGCGACATGACGGTGCCGAAGGCCTCGCGTCAGCGCATCCGCGAGATGCTGCCGTTCCAGGTGCAGGACATGCTGCCCGTCCCGGTGGCGGACGCGCTGCTCGACTTCTACCCCTACGCCGAAGGGCTCGGCGAGAACGGTCCCGTCGTCCACGGGCTCCTGATCGCCGCGGTCAAGGACGCCGTGCTCGGCAACGTGCAGGCCAGCAAGCTCGCCGGCCTGACCACGCTGGGGGTCGACCTGATCCCGTTCTCGAACACGCGCCTCCTGGTCACCCGCCCGCGCATCGCGGGCACGGTCGCCCTCGTCGAGATCGGTCACAGCACGACGTCGGTGATCATGATCGCCGACGGCGTCCCGCAGTTCGTCCGCATCATCCCCTCGGGCGGCGACGACGTGACCCAGGCGGTCGCGACGAAGCTCGAGGTCTCGGCCCAGGTGGCCGAGGGCATCAAGTTCAGCCGGGGGCTCGCGACCACCGTGACGACGCCCGACGAGCAGGCCGCCTCGGCCGCCATCTTCGAGTCGGTCAACGAGCTGCTCGGCTCGCTGCGCAACACCATCCAGTACTACGTGAACACCCGCCCGACCGAGACGGTCGCGGGCATCATGATCGCCGGCGGGGGAGCGGCCCTGCCGGGCCTGCCCGAGGCGCTCAGCGAGGTCACCCGCCTGCCGGTCGCCCTCGCCGACCCCTTCGCGACCGTGGGCTTCGCGAAGAACCTCGACGAGACCGCTCTGCGGTCCCGCTCGACCGACCTGACCGTGGCCCTCGGCCTGGCCCTGGGGAGCGCAGCATGAGAACCCGCGGAAAAGACACCGGCATCACCGTAGGAGGCGCGCCCCGCGTCGACCTGCTGCCTCCCGAGGTCCGCGCCGAGCGTCGCACCGCAGCCCTGACCCGTCGGGCCTGGGCGGGGGTGCTGGTCGTCGGCGTCCGGGCCGCCATCGGCTCGGGCGCGGCCTTCCTGCAGCGCGTTCAGGCCGAGGACGCCCTGGTGATGGCTCAGGCCGAGACGCAGTCGCTGCTCATGTCGCAGACGAAGTACTCGGACCTGAAGGCCACCCAGGCGAAGGTCGACCTCGCGATCGGCGCGCAGAAGGTCGGTGGGTCGACCGACATCGACTGGCCCGCCTACCTCGAGAAGGTCCAGGGCACGCTCCCCGTGGGCGTCACGATCATCAGCGTCTCGCTCGACCAGGCCTCGCCCCTGGCGATGTACGCCCAGTCGACCGCGCCCCTGCAGGGGGCCCGGGTCGCGACGCTCACCTTCCAGGCGACGAGCCCGACCCTGCCGTCCGTCCCCGACTGGCTGAACGGCCTGGCCACGCTGCCGGGTTTCGCCGACGCCCAACCCGGCTCGGTCACCCTCGAAGACGGTCAGTACCGCGCCGACATCACCATGCACATCACGGCGGACGCCTTCTCCGGCCGCTTCGACCCGAAGGCCGGTGAGTGATCGTGGATCGCAACCGCATGTTCCTGATCGCGGCGGCGCTGACCGGCGTCGTCGTGAGCGTCCTCGGATTCCTCGTCGGCGTGCAGCCGCAACTCTCGGCGACCACGGCGGCGGGAGAACAGCAGGCGAACGTCGAGGCCCAGAACGCGGCACTCCGGGAGAGCCTCACCCAACTGGAGGAGGACAACGCCGAACTGCCGACGCTCAAGTCCGACCTGGGGACGCTGACGACGTCGGTGCCGTCCCAGGCAGCCCTGTCGTCCTTCCTGACCGAGCTCGACCAGTTGGCCGACGCGTCGGGCACGACCATCACGGGCTTCACCTCCTCCGATGCGGTGTCCTACGAGCCGGTCGGGTCCGACGCCGCCGCCGCCGCCACCGCGCCCCCCGAAGCGTCAGCCGCCCCCCCGGCCGCCGGGGCGCCCGCCGCCCCCGCCGCGCCGGCCCTGCCGACCGCCCCCGAGCTCGTCACCGACCCGCTCGTCACGGCAGCCAATTTCTCGTCCATCCCCCTCACGGTCAGCATCCAGGGCAGCTACGCCCAGGCCCGTGACTTCCTGGGCAAGCTCCAGGGCGGATCGCGCCTGTTCCTCGTGACGGCCTTCGCCAGCACCGGCAGCTCCGGGGGCGGCGCCGCGGCGGGCACCCCCGACCGGCGGGCGGGGGGCGGCCTCGTGTACGGCCGCCAGGACGCCGCTGCGCCCCAGGCCGACCAGGCCGCCGAGCCCCCCGCCGCCACGGCCGAGGGCACCGACGGCACGAGCTCGGACACCGCCGCCGGCCAGTAGCTCGCGACCCCCTCGGACTGGGGTTCGGCCCCCGGTTCCGGACCCCGTCCAGGCCACCTTATGATCGATCGTCCGCTGCGCGATCGTGAGGAGAAGAGGCGTGGTCTTCGAGGTCCTGGGCTGGGTCGGCGCCGTCGTCGTCCTGGCCGGTTACGCCCTGTTCTCGCTGGGCAAGCTGCCCAACGGGCCCGTCTACCAACTGGCCAACCTGGTCGGCTCGGTGTGCATCTCGATCAATGTCGCCAGTCACGGTGCGTTGCCCTCGACCATCGTCAACGCACTCTGGGCGATCATCGCCGCGATCGTCCTCGTCCGCATGGCCCGCCGGCCCCGCCGAACCGCTCGCGCCGTCGCCTCGACGTCCGGCGTGCCGCTCGCGGTCGCAGCCGAACCGACGATGCAGCCGACGACCCAGCCCGTCCCGCTGATGGACTCCGTCCCGGTCATCACAGCCGCCCTGGCCGTCGTCACCCTGGCGGCGATGGAGCACGCGCAGCACACCCAGCAGGCGAGCGAGACCCACGCCCCTCGACCCCAGACCGAGGCCGTCGCCTGACGACGCCCACCGCGCCTCCCGCGGACGCGTAGCCTCGAAGGATGTCCCGAGCCGTCTACGCCGTCATGGGCACCGTCCTCTTCGGTGCGCTCGTCATCATGGTCGCGGGCTTCGAGGCGCTGCTGCTCGACCGCGACCCGATCGACGAGCCCGACGCCGGCACGCTCCTCGGCCCCCTGATGGTCGCCGCCGCCGTGCTCGTCGTGTTGCTGTCGCTCCTGCGGTCGGCGGCGCTCTCCGACGCCCGCGACGACAGGGCTCCGGAGGTGCGGGGCACGTTCCCCGCCCAGCCCGCCGTGTTCGCCCGCCCGGGCACCGCGGACGGAACGCGCTCCGGCACCGGTGACGAGGTGACCGGCCCTGGAGGGCCCCCACCGCGCCTCCTCGCCGTCGCGATCGTCACCGCAGCGCTCGTGTACGTCCTGATGCTCGCCGTCGGGGGAGTCGTCTACGGCCTCGTGCGGGAGGAACTCGTCTGGGTGCTGCTCTTCGCCGCCCGATACGCCGTGTCGCCCTTCGTGATCGGCTCGGCGATCTGCGCCGGACTCGTCGTCGGGGGCACGCTCGCCGTGTCCCGCATCGACCCGGGGCACGCCGACCCCCGACCATTTGATTAAGGCACTACCGCAAGATAAGCTCTTTCGGGTGTGCGCCTGACCGCGCGCCCGAATAAAAGCCCCCTCGACCTCGCGGCCGAGACGGGCAGACCGTCTCGGCCACCGAGACGAGGATGCCGGCTGATCAGCCGGACAGAGCAGAGCGATGCGAGAGCAGCGCGACTCGGCGTGTTCGAGAGAACAGCGTCGAGATCCGACGAGGAGAACCAGTGCCAACTATTCAGCAGCTGGTCCGCAAGGGACGTACGCCGAAGGTCGTCAAGACCAAGGCCCCCGCCCTGCGGTCCAACCCCCAGCAGCGTGGCGTGTGCACGCGTGTGTACACCACCACCCCCAAGAAGCCGAACTCCGCGCTCCGCAAGGTCGCCCGTGTGAAGCTCTCGAACGGCACCGAGGTCACCGCCTACATCCCCGGCGAGGGCCACAACCTGCAAGAGCACTCGATGGTGCTCGTGCGCGGCGGTCGTGTGAAAGACCTCCCCGGTGTGCGCTACAAGATCGTCCGTGGCGCCCTCGACACCCAGGCCGTGAAGAACCGCAAGCAGGCTCGCAGCCTCTACGGTGCGAAGAAGGACAAGAAGTAATGCCTCGTAAAGGACCCGCGCCCAAGCGCCCTGTCGTCGCCGACCCGGTCTACGGTGCGCCGATCGTCAGCCAGCTCGTCAACAAGATCCTCCTCGACGGCAAGAAGGGCCTCGCCGAGCGCATCGTCTACGGTGCTCTCGCCGGCGTCACCGCCAAGAACGACCAAGATGCGGTGGCCACGCTGAAGAAGGCGCTCGACAACGTGCGCCCGACCCTCGAGGTCCGCTCGCGTCGCGTCGGCGGTTCGACCTACCAGGTCCCCGTCGAGGTCAAGCCCCACCGCGCCAACACCCTGGCCCTCCGCTGGCTCACCAGCTACGCCAAGGCTCGTCGCGAGAAGACGATGACCGAGCGTCTCATGAACGAGATCCTCGACGCGTCGAACGGTCTCGGCGCCGCTGTGAAGCGTCGCGAAGACACGCACAAGATGGCCGAGTCGAACAAGGCCTTCGCGCACTACCGCTGGTAACCGGCACGAGGAGGCGCGGTGTGCGCACGACGCGCACCGCACCTCCTCGTCCCCCCCACTACCCCACCTATCCCTTCGGAGGAACCCGTGGCACAAGATGTGCTCACCGACCTGAACAAGGTCCGCAACATCGGCATCATGGCTCACATCGATGCTGGCAAGACGACGACCACCGAGCGCATCCTGTACTACACGGGCATCACCCACAAGATCGGTGAGGTCCACGACGGTGCGGCCACGATGGACTGGATGGCGCAAGAGCAAGAGCGCGGCATCACCATCACGTCGGCTGCGACGACCTGCTTCTGGAACAAGAACCAGATCAACATCATCGACACCCCCGGTCACGTCGACTTCACGGTCGAGGTCGAGCGTTCGCTCCGCGTGCTCGACGGTGCCGTCGCCGTCTTCGACGGCAAAGAGGGCGTCGAGCCCCAGTCCGAGACCGTCTGGCGTCAGGCCGACAAGTACGACGTGCCCCGCATCTGCTTCGTCAACAAGATGGACAAGCTCGGTGCCGACTTCTACTTCACGGTCGACACGATCGTCAACCGCCTCGGCGCCAAGCCGCTGGTGATGCAGCTCCCGATCGGTGCCGAGAGTTCCTTCGAGGGTGTCGTCGACCTGGTCGAGATGCGTGCCCTCACGTGGCGCGGCGACGCCAAGGGTGACGTCGAGCTGGGTGCGAAGTACGAGATCGAAGAGATCCCCGAAGACCTCAAGGAGAAGGCGGCCGAGTACCGTGCCAAGCTCCTCGAGACGGTCGCCGAGTCCGACGACGTGCTGCTCGAGAAGTACTTCGGTGGCGAAGAGCTCACGATCGCCGAGATCAAGGGTGCCGTCCGCAAGATGACGGTCAACTCCGAGCTCTACCCGATCTTCTGCGGTTCGGCCTTCAAGAACCGTGGCGTGCAGCCGATGCTCGACGCGGTCATCGACTACCTGCCCTCGCCGCTCGACGTGCCTCCCATGGAGGGTCACGACGTCCGCGACGCCGAGAAGATCATCATCCGCAAGCCCGAGTCGACCGAGCCCTTCTCGGCTCTCGCCTTCAAGGTCGCGGTGCACCCCTTCTTCGGTCGCCTCACCTACGTCCGCGTCTACTCGGGTTCGATCGAGTCCGGCGCCCAGGTCATCAACTCGACCAAGGACAAGAAAGAGCGCATCGGCAAGATCTTCCAGATGCACTCCAACAAGGAGAACCCGGTCGACAGCGTGACCGCCGGTCACATCTACGCCGTCATCGGGCTCAAGTTCACCACCACCGGTGACACCCTGTGCGACCCGTCCGACCAGGTCGTCCTGGAGTCGATGACGTTCCCCGAGCCCGTCATCGAGGTCGCGATCGAGCCGAAGACCAAGGCCGACCAAGAGAAGCTTTCGCTGGCCATCCAGAAGCTCGCCGAAGAAGACCCGACGTTCCGCGTCGAGCTCAACGCCGAGACGGGCCAGACGGTCATCAAGGGCATGGGCGAGCTCCACCTCGACATCCTGGTCGACCGCATGAAGCGCGAGTTCAACGTCGAGGCCAACGTGGGCAAGCCCCAGGTCGCGTACCGCGAGACCCTTAAGAAGGGCATCGAGCGCTACGACTACACCCACAAGAAGCAGACCGGTGGTTCGGGTCAGTTCGCCAAGGTGCAGATCGCTCTCGAGCCCTTCGAGGTCACGGCCGAGTCGACCTACGAGTTCGTCAACAAGGTCACCGGTGGCCGCATCCCCCGCGAGTACATCCCCTCGGTCGATGCCGGCATCCAGGACGCCATGCAGGTCGGCGTGCTCGCCGGCTACCCGACGGTGGGCGTCCGTGCGCTGCTGCTCGACGGTGCGGCGCACGACGTCGACTCGTCCGAGATGGCGTTCAAGATCGCTGGGTCGATCGCCTACAAAGAGGCGGCTCGCAAGGCCCAGCCCGTTCTCCTCGAGCCGCTCATGGCGGTCGAGGTCCGTACGCCCGAGGAATACATGGGCGACGTCATCGGCGACCTCAGCTCGCGACGCGGGCAGATCTCGTCGATGGAAGACGCCAGTGGTGTGAAGGTCGTTCGGGCCAGCGTGCCGCTGTCGGAGATGTTCGGTTACGTCGGAGACCTGCGGTCGAAGACCTCGGGCCGGGCCGTCTACTCGATGACGTTCGAGTCGTACCAAGAGGTGCCCTCGGCCGTCGCCGAAGAGATCATCCAGAAGAACAAGGGCGAATAGTCCTGAACCGCGTGGTCGTCCGACGACCACGTAACATGTACACACACCAATCCGCGGGGCGTCCGGTAGGCCGGGTCATCGACCCGGCCCCCGGCCGCACCGCAACCGAGTCCTGAGGAGGACCCACAGTGGCTAAGGCCAAGTTCGAGCGGACCAAGCCGCACGTCAACATCGGAACCATCGGTCACGTCGACCACGGCAAGACCACGCTCACCGCGGCGATCACCAAGGTCCTGCACGACAAGTACCCCGACCTCAACACGGCGTCGGCGTTCGACCAGATCGACAACTCGCCTGAAGAGAAGCAGCGCGGCATCACGATCAACATCTCGCACGTCGAGTACCAGACCGAGAAGCGCCACTACGCTCACGTCGACGCTCCCGGCCACGCCGACTACGTCAAGAACATGATCACCGGTGCGGCTCAGATGGACGGTGCGATCCTCGTCGTCGCCGCCACCGACGGTCCCATGCCCCAGACGCGTGAGCACGTGCTGCTCGCCCGCCAGGTCGGCGTGCCCTACATCGTCGTCGCCCTGAACAAGGCCGACATGGTCGATGACGAAGAGATCATGGAGCTCGTCGAGCTCGAGGTCCGCGAGCTCCTCTCGAGCCAGGAGTTCGACGGCGACAACGCCCCGATCGTCCAGGTTTCCGCTCTCAAGGCCCTCGAGGGCGACGAGAAGTGGGCCGAGACGGTCGCCGAGCTGATGAACGCCGTCGACGAGAACGTGCCCGAGCCCGTTCGCGCCACCGACCAGCCCTTCCTCATGCCCATCGAGGACGTCTTCACGATCACCGGTCGTGGCACCGTCGTCACCGGTCGTGTCGAGCGCGGTCAGCTCAACGTCAACGAAGAGGTCGAGATCGTCGGCATCCGCCCGACCGTCAAGACCACCGTCACCGGCATCGAGATGTTCCGCAAGCTGCTCGACTCGGCTCAGGCCGGCGACAACACCGGTCTCCTCCTTCGCGGCACCAAGCGCGAAGACGTCGAGCGCGGCCAGGTCGTCGTCAAGCCCGGTTCGGTCACGCCGCACACCGAGTTCGAGGCGAACGTCTACATCCTGTCGAAGGACGAGGGCGGCCGTCACAACCCGTTCTACGCGAACTACCGTCCGCAGTTCTACTTCCGCACCACCGACGTCACGGGTGTCATCACGCTGCCCGAGGGCACCGAGATGGTCATGCCCGGCGACACGACCGAGATCAGCGTCCAGCTGATCCAGCCGATCGCCATGGAAGCCGGTCTGCGCTTCGCCATCCGCGAGGGTGGTCGCACGGTCGGTGCCGGTACGGTCACCAAGATCAACAAGTAAGTCCTGTTCACGCAGAACTGCTGATCTGACGAGAGAGGTCAGGCCCTACGGGGTCTGACCTCTTTCTCGTTCTCGGAGCACGATGGACCAGACGTCGGACGGTCCGGCGCCGACAGGAGGACGTCATGGCAGGCTTCGACGACATCACCAAGAAGGCCCAGGCCTTCCTCAAGGACGGCAAGGTGCAGGACGCACTCAAGAGCGAGAAGGCCGAGGGAGTCAGCGACAACATCCTCGACGCCGTCGCTTCTGCAGCCGACAAGGCCACCGGTGGCAAGCACACCGACAAGATCCACCAGGCGAAAGAGCAGGCCGACAAGAAGCTCGGCAACCAGTAGTTCGTCTCCCGCCAAGCCCCCGTCTCCCCGGCGGGGGCTTCGCTGTACCCCGCCCAGCCCCTTCGGCGACGGGCGGTGTTCACTCGACCGATGCCGCGCCTCCGGAGGACCGATTCGAGTCGACCCGGGTTGACCCGGGTCCGTGCCGGACGGGGATTCTCGTACCGCACCGCCGACGGAACGGCCGTCGCCGACACCGAGCTGCGAGGACGCATCGAGCACCTCGCCATCCCGCCGGCCTGGACCGACGTCTGGATCTCGCCGTACGAGAACGGCCACATCCAGGCGACGGGCGTGGACGCCGCAGGTCGACGTCAGTACATCTACCACCCGACGTGGCGTGAGCAGAAGGACCGCATCAAGTTCGACCGGGCGCTGGCCCTCGCCGAGTCCCTGCCGACCGCCCGTCGGTTCGTGACGCGTGACCTCCGCCTCGACGGTGCCGGGCGAGAACGTGTCCTGGCCGCCGCCTTCCGCATGCTCGACACCGGTTCCCTGCGTGTGGGGTCCGAACGCTACGCGCAGGAGCACGGCAGCCACGGGCTCTCGACCCTGCTCTGTGCGCACGCGACCGTCTCCGGTCACACGGTGTCACTGGCCTTTCCCGGCAAGAGCGGTCAGGACTGGGACTCCGAGATCCGGGATGCCGACCTCGCGTCCGTCGTCCGCAGCCTGAAACGGCGCGGCGGGCGGGCCCGGTTGCTCGCCTGGAAGGCCGACGTCGGGCGAGCGGAGGAGGCGCGCGCGGCCTGGCATCCGCTGCGAGCGACCGAGATCAACGAGTACGTCAAGGACAGGGCGGGTGACGAGTTCACCGCCAAGGACTTCCGTACTCTGCACGGCACCGTCGCCGCCGCCGTCAGCTTGGCCCGCTCCGGGCCGCAGGCGTCGGCCTCCCGCCAATCGAGGTCTCTCGCGCAGGCGATGCGCGACGCGGCCGCCGTGCTCGGCAACACCCCGGCGATAGCCAAGTCCTCCTACGTCGACCCCAGGCTGGTCGATGCGTACCGCCACGGTGAGACCATCGACCCGGCGCGCCTGCACGCCGCGGAATCCGAGGTCCGGGCGCTGCTGTTCCGCTGAGCCCCGGGCTGCCGTCGTCGTCCACGGTCTGCGGTCTGCGGACGGTCCCCGTCGTGACGTAACCTAGAGGGTCGCGTCCCGTTCGGGTCGCCCGAGAGGAACAACTGCAGTGACTGACGAGTGCATCCACGGATTCGAGCGAGAGTTGTGCGACATCTGTGCTCCCCGCAAGCGCGAGGGCGTCGCCGACGGCATGCCCTCGACCGCCGCACGGTCGGTCACCACCCGCCGCCGCCCCTCCAACCGCAAGCCCGAGTCGTTGCGCAGCACGCCCGCACTCGCCCGTGACTCGGCCGCCGTGGCCGTGGCCGCCCAGTCGGCCGCCACTCCCGTCCCCGAGTTCTCGACCCAGCGTGCGTACCACTGGACCCACGTGTCGAACCTGCCCGCCATCCTCGAGGCCGGGGCGCTGCAGGCCGGTGCCACTCCCGTGCTCGACGTCAGCTCCGAAGCCACGCGGGCCCTCCGCGCGTCCGTCACGACCGCTTCGGGGCAGCCCGTCGCGGCTCACGTGCCGTTCTCGCTGTCGCCCCACGCGACCGCCTGGGACGCCGTCCGCACCGGTGCCGAGGGCTACGAATGGTCCGATGCCGCACGCGAGGCCCGCGCCATCGATTTCGTCATGCTCGTCGTGCCCGTCGCCTCGCTCGGCGACGACTTCGTCGTGACCGAGGGCGATGCAGCCGTCGAGGGCGTCCGCGCGGCCGCAGGACTCGACGACGCATCGTCGATGGTCCGCCGCTTCAGCCTGAAGGACCCCGACCTGCTCGGACCCGAGGTGCTCGTTCCCGGGTCGGTGCCCTTCTCCTCGGTGACCCTCGTGGGCGTCCCGAACGACAAGGTCCGCGACGCCGTGAAGGACACGCTCGCCGAGCTGGGCGCCGACGCACCGCGCGTCGCCGTCTACCCGCCCTGGTTCCGGCCGGCTCCGGTCGTCGAAGCGGTCTGAGATCCGCGACACGCCCGGGTTGCAGCAAATGCAGGCGTGTGGCAAAATCGTCTAGTTCAACATTTCGAGCCTGGCCTCTGCGCCGGGTGTCGGATCACTGCCAGGCAGTGCACAGACGCGAGGCGTCTGGGCCGCGGGTAGCAGGACGCATCTCACAACGAAACCACCGCCGTGACCACTGGTCGCGGTGCGCCGGGGCGAAGCCCTGGTCGCAGGTGGCGGTGGCGAAGATGGCCCTCCCCGGGTCCTTCCTCGCGGGCACCGGCCGGTTTCGGCAGATGGATTGACACAAGAACAGCGGTACGCGAGAGACACGTAGTGCCAACAGATGTTCGCCCAGCGAACAGCGTCAGGCGGCCCCCGAGGTGCGCGACGTCCGAACGAGAGAGAGTCACACATGGCGGGACAGAAGATCCGCATCCGACTTAAGTCGTACGACCACGAGGTCATCGACACTTCCGCGCGCAAGATCGTCGACACGGTCACCCGCGCGGGCGCTACGGTCGTCGGCCCCGTGCCGCTCCCGACCGAGAAGAACGTGGTCGTCGTGATCCGTTCGCCCCACAAGTACAAGGACTCGCGCGAGCACTTCGAGAAGCGCACGCACAAGCGCCTCATCGACATCGTCGACCCGACGCCGAAGGCCGTCG
Organism: Frigoribacterium sp. RIT-PI-h; assembly: GCF_001297205.1. NCBI lineage: Bacteria > Bacillati > Actinomycetota > Actinomycetes > Micrococcales > Microbacteriaceae > Frigoribacterium > Frigoribacterium sp. RIT-PI-h. The sequence continues at coordinate 32,218 of NZ_LHOZ01000042.1, forward strand.
ACTCGCTCATGCGTCTCGACCTGCCTGCCGACGTCAACATCGAGATCAAGCTGTAGGGGGGCGACCATGACCATCAGCACCACCAAGAACGTCAAGGGCCTGCTCGGCAAGAAGCTCGGCATGACCCAGGTCTGGGACGAGAACAACAAGCTCGTCCCCGTCACCGTCGTCGAGATCGCCCCGAACGTCGTGACCCAGGTCCGTTCGCTCGAGAAGGACGGCTACACCGCCGTGCAGATCGCGGCCGGCCAGATCGACCCCCGCAAGTCGAACAAGCCCGCCACGGGTCACTTCGACGCCGCGGGCGTCACGCCCCGCCGCCACCTCACCGAGGTCCGCACCGCTGACGCCGCCGAGTACGCACTCGGTCAAGAGCTCACGGTCGACACCTTCGAAGCCGGCCAGAAGGTCGACGTCGTCGGAACCTCCAAGGGCAAGGGCTTCGCCGGTGTCATGAAGCGTCACAACTTCAAGGGCGTCAGCGCATCGCACGGTGCGCACCGCAACCACCGCAAGCCCGGTTCGATCGGCGCCTCCTCGACCCCCAGCCGTGTCTTCAAGGGCATGCGCATGGCCGGTCGCATGGGTGGCGAGCGCGTCACCATCCTCAACCTCACGGTGCACGCCGTCGACGCCGAGAAGGGTCTGCTGCTCGTCAAGGGCGCCGTCCCCGGTGCTCGTGGCCGCATCGTTTTCGTCCGTACCGCCGTGAAGGGGAAGTAGCTCATGGCCACCACTACCGCATCGGCCACCTCGGTCGACGTCGTCGACGCCAAGGGCCAGAAGACCAGCACGGTCGAGCTCCCCGTCGAGCTGTTCGACGTCGTCACGAACGTCCCGCTCATCCACCAGGTCGTCGTCGCCCAGCAGGCCGCAGCACGTCAGGGCACGCACAAGACCAAGCGTCGCGGCGAGGTCTCCGGCGCCGGCCGCAAGCCGTTCAAGCAGAAGGGCACCGGTCGCGCCCGTCAGGGTTCGATCCGCGCTCCCCAGATGACCGGCGGTGGCATCGTCCACGGTCCGCAGCCCCGCGACTACGCCCAGCGCACCCCCAAGAAGATGATCGCCGCAGCCCTGCTCGGTGCGTTGTCCGACCGCGCTCGTGGCGCCCGCGTCCACGTCGTCGAGAGCTTCGTCGCCGACTCGATCTCGACCAAGGTCGCCCTCGACCTGCTCGCGTCGATCGCCTCGAGCAAGCACGTCCTGGTCGTCACCGACCGCGACGACACGCTGACCCTCAAGAGCGTCCGCAACGTGCCCACGGTCCACGTGATCACGTTCGACCAGCTGAACGCCTACGACGTCCTCGTCAGCGACGACATCGTCTTCACGAAGAGCGCCTTCGACGGCTTCGTCGCCTCGAAGACCAAGAAGGAGGCCACCGCATGAGCGGCTACGGAAAAGACCCCCGCGACGTCATCATCGCGCCCGTCGTCTCCGAGAAGAGCTACTCCCTGATCGACCAGGGCAAGTACACCTTCCTCGTGGACCCGCGTTCGAACAAGACCGAGATCAAGCTCGCCATCGAGAAGATCTTCGACGTCAAGGTCGACAGCATCAACACGCTCAACCGAACGGGCAAGACCCGTCGCACCCGCTTCGGCACCGGCAAGCGCAAGGACACCAAGCGCGCCATCGTCACGCTGAAGTCCGGTTCCATCGACATCTTCACGGCTGTCGGCTAGGGAGCAGAGGCATAAATCATGGCAATTCGTAACTACAAGCCCACGACCCCGGGTCGCCGCGGTTCGTCGGTCGCCGACTTCGCGGAGATCACGCGTTCGACGCCCGAGAAGTCGCTGCTGCGCCCGCTCTCGAAGTCCGGTGGCCGCAACAACGCCGGTCGCATCACGACCCGTCACATCGGTGGTGGCCACAAGCGCCAGTACCGCGTGATCGACTTCCGTCGCAACGACAAGGACGGCGTCAACGCCAAGGTCGCTCACATCGAGTACGACCCCAACCGCACGGCTCGCATCGCGCTCCTGCACTTCGTGGACGGCACCAAGCGGTACATCATCGCGCCGAACAAGCTGAAGCAGGGCGACGTCGTCGAGTCGGGTGCCGCCGCCGACATCAAGCCCGGCAACAACCTGCCGCTCAAGAACATCCCGGTCGGTACCGTCATCCACGCCATCGAGCTCAAGCCCGGTGGAGGCGCGAAGATGGCCCGCTCGGCCGGCGCCTCGGTGCGTCTCGTCGCCAAGGACGGCCCCTACGCGCAGCTCCGTCTGCCGTCGGGCGAGGTCCGCAACGTCGACGCCCGCTGCCGCGCCACGATCGGCGAGGTCGGCAACGCCGAGCAGTCGAACATCAACTGGGGCAAGGCCGGCCGCATGCGCTGGAAGGGCGTCCGCCCGACCGTGCGTGGTGTCGCCATGAACCCCGTCGACCACCCGCACGGTGGTGGTGAGGGCAAGACCTCCGGTGGACGTCACCCGGTCAGCCCGTGGGGCCAGAAAGAGGGCCGCACGCGTCACCCCAACAAAGAGAGCGACAAGCTCATCGTCCGTCGTCGTAACGCTGGCAAGAAGCGTAAGTAGGAGTTGTAGAAGATGCCACGCAGTCTTAAGAAGGGCCCCTTCGTTGACGACCACCTGCTTCGCAAGGTCGTCTCGCAGAACGAGGCCAGCACCAAGAACGTCATCAAGACCTGGTCGCGCCGTTCGATGATCGTCCCCAACATGCTTGGGCACACCATCGCCGTGCACGACGGACGCAAGCACATCCCCGTGTTCGTGACCGAGAGCATGATCGGCCACAAGCTCGGTGAGTTCGCGCCCACCCGCACCTTCCGTGGTCACGTGAAGGACGACAAGAAGGGTCGTCGCCGCTAGCGCGGCGACGTGAAGGAGGAGAGAAATGGTGGAGTCGATCGCACGCGTGCGTCACATCCGCGTCACCCCCATGAAGGCCCGTCGTGTCGTCAACCTGATCCGCGGCAAGCAGGCCGCCGAGGCTCTGGCGATCCTGAAGTTCGCGCCTCAGGGTGCCAGCGAGCCCGTCTACAAGCTCGTCGCGTCGGCCATGGCCAACGCTCGGGTCAAGGCGGACGCCTCGAACAGCTACCTCGACGAGCAGGACCTGTACATCAGTCGTGCATTCGTCGACCAGGGCGCCACCCTCAAGCGGTTCCAGCCGCGTGCACAGGGCCGCGCCTTCAAGATCCTGAAGCGCACCAGCCACATCACGATCGTCCTCTCGACGCCTGATGAGGTCGAGGCTGCCGACGCTACGAAGAAGGCGAGCAAGTAATGGGCCAGAAAGTCAACCCGTACGGCTTCCGTCTGGGCATCACCACCGACCACGTGTCGCGGTGGTTCACCGACAGCACCAAGCCGGGACAGCGTTACAGCGACTACGTCGCCGAGGACGTCAAGATCCGCACCCTGCTCAAGACCTCGCTCGACCGCGCCGGCGTGGCCAAGATCGAGATCGAGCGCACCCGTGACCGCGTCCGCGTCGACATCCACACCGCCCGTCCGGGCATCGTGATCGGTCGTCGTGGTGCCGAGGCCGAGCGCATCCGCGGCGACCTCGAGAAGCTCACGAGCAAGCAGATCCAGCTCAACATCCTCGAGGTCAAGAACCCCGAGGCCGAGGCCCAGCTCGTCGCCCAGGGCATCGCCGAGCAGCTCGCTGCTCGCGTGGCGTTCCGTCGGGCGATGCGCAAGGGGCTCCAGGGCGCTCAGCGTGCCGGTGCCAAGGGTGTCCGCATCCAGGTGTCGGGTCGTCTCGGCGGCGCCGAGATGAGCCGCTCGGAGTTCTACCGCGAGGGTCGCGTCCCCCTGCACACCCTCCGCGCCAACATCGACTACGGCTTCTACGAGGCCAAGACCACCTTCGGTCGCATCGGTGTCAAGGTCTGGATCTACAAGGGCGACATCACCAACAAGGAGCTCGCGCGCGAGCAGGCGAACCAGAAGTCGTCTCGCCCCGAGCGCCGCAACGACCGTGACGGCGCCCGCCGCGGCGGGGGCGACCGCGCTCCCCGCGAGCAGAAGGCACCCGCCACCACAGGAGCTGAGGCGTAACCATGCTTATCCCCCGTCGTGTCAAGCACCGCAAGCAGCACCACCCCGGCCGTAGTGGCCAGGCCACTGGTGGCACCAAGGTCAGCTTCGGTGAATACGGCATCCAGGCCCTCACGCCCGCTTACGTGACCAACCGTCAGATCGAGTCCGCTCGTATCGCGATGACGCGTCACATCAAGCGTGGCGGAAAGGTGTGGATCAACATCTACCCCGACCGTCCCCTCACGAAGAAGCCCGCCGAGACCCGCATGGGTTCCGGTAAGGGTTCGCCCGAGTGGTGGGTCGCGAACGTCAAGCCGGGTCGCGTGCTCTTCGAGCTCAGCGGCGTGAGCGAGGAGATCGCCAAAGAGGCGCTCACTCGTGCAATCCACAAGCTGCCCCTCAAGGCACGCATCATCAAGCGCGAGGAGGGCGACGCATAATGGCGATCGGTTCCAAGGAGCTCCGTCCTGTCGAGCTCGACACATTCGAAGACGAGCGTCTCGTCGATGAGCTGAAGAAGGCGAAGGAAGAACTCTTCAACCTCCGCTTCCAGTCGGCCACCGGCCAGCTCGAGAGCCACGGCCGCCTGCGTGCCGTGAAGCGCGACATCGCTCGCATCTACACGGTCCTGCGTGAGCGCGAGCTCGGCATCCGTGCCACCCCCGCCCCGGTCGAGGCGGCCCCCAAGGCTGCCAAGAAGTCGACCAAGAAGGCTGACAAGCCGGCCGAGACGGCTGACGAGACCGCCGAGGAGAGCAAGTAATGGCCACCGAGAACAAGACCGAGGTCGACTCGGCTGCCGTCGAGGTCCGCGGCTACCGCAAGACGCGTCGCGGCTACGTCACCAGCGACAAGATGGACAAGACCATCGTCGTCGAGGTCGAGGACCGCGTGAAGCACCCCCTGTACGGCAAGGTCATCCGCCGCACGTCCAAGGTCAAGGTCCACGACGAGGCCAACTCGGCCGGTGTCGGCGACCTCGTCGTGATCAGCGAGACCCGTCCGCTCAGCGCCTCCAAGCGCTGGCGCCTGGTCGAGATCCTCGAGAAGGCGAAGTAGGCCTCGCGGCCTGCTTGCGTAGAAGGAGACACAAGTGATTCAGCAAGAATCCCGCCTCAAGATCGCCGACAACACCGGGGCAAAAGAGATCCTCACCATCCGCGTCCTCGGTGGCTCCGGCCGCCGTTACGCCGGCCTGGGTGACGTGATCGTCGCCACGGTGAAGGACGCCATCCCCGGTGGCAACGTGAAGAAGGGTGACGTCGTCAAGGCCGTCATCGTTCGCACCAAGAAAGAGGTCCGTCGTCCGGACGGCTCTTACATCAAGTTCGACGAGAACGCCGCAGTGATCCTGAAGGCCGACGGAGATCCCCGCGGAACCCGCATCTTCGGACCGGTCGGTCGCGAACTCCGCGACAAGAAGTTCATGAAGATCATCTCGCTGGCGCCGGAGGTTATCTAAGTCATGGCAAACATCAAGAAGGGTGACCTCGTGCAGGTCATCACCGGTGCCTCGCAGGCCCGCGGCGGAGACCGCGGCAAGCAGGGCAAGGTCCTCGAGGTGCTCGTCGAGCGCAACCGCGTGGTCGTCGAAGGCGTCAACTTCGTCACCAAGCACGTTCGTGTCGGCCAGACCCAGCGTGGTTCCAAGACCGGTGGCATCGAGACGCACGAGGCACCGATCCACGTGTCGAACGTCGCCGTCGTCGACCCCAAGACCAAGAAGCCGACCCGCGTCGGCTTCCGCGAAGAGACGGTCACCAAGGACGGCGTGTCCAAGACCGTCCGCGTCCGTTACGCCAAGAAGTCTGGTGAGAACCTCTGATGACCGACACCACCACGCAGGCCGCCACGGCCCTCCCGCGGCTGAAGGCCAAGTACCGCGCCGAGATCATCGAGCAGCTGAAGTCCGACTTCGGCTTCACGAACGTGCACCAGGTGCCCGGACTCGTGAAGATCGTCGTCAACACCGGTGTCGGTGAAGCGGCTCGCGACAGCAAGATCATCGACGGTGCCATCAAGGACCTGACGGCCATCACCGGCCAGAAGCCCCAGGTCACCAAGGCTCGCAAGTCGATCGCGCAGTTCAAGCTCCGCGAGGGCCAGCCCATCGGTGCACACGTCACGCTCCGTGGCGACCGTGCCTGGGAGTTCCTCGACCGACTGCTGTCGCTCGCGCTTCCCCGCATCCGTGACTTCCGTGGTCTGAGCGACCGCCAGTTCGACGGCAACGGCAACTACACCTTCGGTCTCAACGAGCAGAGCATGTTCCACGAGATCGATCAGGACCGCATCGACCGCGTCCGTGGCTTCGACATCACGGTCGTCACGACCGCCAAGAACGACGACGAGGGGCGCGCGCTGCTCAAGGCGCTCGGTTTCCCGTTCCGTTCGGCCGACTCGGCCAACTAAGATCGTCCGGTCGGCAACTCTTTCGTAGAGTTGCCGGCCGTTCCCCTGAGGTCGACGAGAACCGCTCGTCGACCAATCGATCGCCCAGGTCGGCATCCGGTGTACCGGATGTCGAAACCGGACGAGAAAGTGACAAACCGCATGACGATGACAGATCCGGTCGCAGACCTGCTGACCAGACTGCGCAACGCGAACTCGGCTTTCCACGAGACCGTGTCGCTCCCGAGCAGCAAGCTCAAGTCCCACATCGCCGAGATCCTCAAGCGCGAGGGTTTCATCGAGTCGTGGAAGGTCGAAGACGCCCGCGTGGGCCAGACCCTCACGATCGACCTCAAGTACGGCCCCGCCCGTGAGCGCTCCATCAAGGGCATCAAGCGCGTGTCGAAGCCCGGCCTCCGCGTCTACGCCAAGTCGACCGAGATCCCCCAGGTGCTCGGTGGCCTCGGTGTCGCCATCCTGTCGACGTCCTCCGGTCTGCTGACCGACCGTGAGGCCCAGAAGAAGGGCGTAGGCGGAGAAGTCCTCGCCTACGTGTGGTAACTCGTCATGTCTCGAATCGGAAGACTCCCCATCTCGATCCCTGCCGGGGTCGACGTGAAGATCGACGGCCAGGCCGTCAGCGTCAAGGGCCCCAAGGGTGAGCTGTCGCTCGTCGTCAAGAGCCCCATCGAAGCCAAGATCGAAGAAGGCACGGTCGTCGTGACCCGTCCGGACGACGAGCGCGAGTCGCGTTCGCTCCACGGCCTCACGCGAACCCTGATCGCCAACCAGATCATCGGCGTCACCGAGGGCTACACCAAGGGCCTCGAGGTCGTCGGAACCGGCTACCGCGTCCAGGCCAAGGGCTCGAACGTCGAGTTCGCCCTGGGCTACTCGCACCCCATCACCGTCGAGCCGCCCGCGGGCATCAGCTTCACGGTCGAGGGCAACAACAAGCTCACCGTCGTCGGGATCGACAAGCAGGCCGTCGGCGAGATGGCTGCCAACATCCGCAAGCTGCGCAAGCCCGAGCCCTACAAGGGCAAGGGTGTCCGCTACGCCGGCGAGGTCGTCCGCCGCAAGGCCGGAAAGTCAGGTAAGTAATCATGGGTCTCGGTACACGAGGAAAAAGCAAGTCGGCTGCCACCAAGCGCCGTCACACCCGCCTGCGCAAGAAGGTCGTGGGCACCGAAGAGCGCCCCCGTCTCGTCGTCACCCGTTCGGCCCGGCACGTCTTCGTGCAGGTCGTCGACGACAGCAAGGGCTTCACCGTCGCCAGCGCATCGACCCTCGAGGCCGACCTGCGCACGTTCGACGGTGACAAGACCGCGAAGTCCCGCAAGGTCGGCGAGCTCGTCGCCGAGCGTGCGAAGGCTGCGGGCATCGAGGCCGTCGTGTTCGATCGCGGCGGCAACAAGTACGCCGGACGCGTCGCGGCCATCGCCGAAGGCGCCCGAGAGGCTGGTTTGAACCTGTGAGCGACGCTACGAACACCACTCCCCCCGCAGAGACCGAAGCGACCAAGGCGCCGGCCGAGGCCGTCGTCGAGCGTCCCGTCGAGACCGCTGCCGGCTCGGAGTCGAACAACCGCGAGGGTGGTCGCACCGACCGCCGCGGCGGCCAGGGTCGCGGTGACCGCAACCAGGGTGGCCGCGGACGCGGCGACCGTGACGACAAGAGCCAGTTCCTGGAGCGCGTCGTCACGATCAACCGCGTGTCGAAGGTCGTCAAGGGCGGTCGTCGCTTCAGCTTCACCGCGCTCGTCGTCGTCGGTGACGGCAACGGCCTGGTCGGTGTCGGCTACGGCAAGGCCCGAGAGGTCCCCACGGCCATCAGCAAGGGCGTCGAAGAGGCCAAGAAGAACTTCTTCCGCGTCCCGCGCATCGGCAACACGATCCCGCACCCCGTGCAGGGTGAGGCCGCTGCCGGCGTCGTCATGCTGCGTCCGGCTTCGGCCGGTACCGGTGTCATCGCCGGTGGTCCCGTCCGCGCCGTGCTCGAGTGCGCCGGCGTGCACGACGTCCTGAGCAAGTCGCTCGGTTCGTCGAACACGATCAACATCGTCCACGCCACGGTCGAGGCATTGCAGCAGCTCGAAGAGCCGCGCGCCGTCGCCGCCCGTCGTGGACTCGACATCGACGCTGTCATGCCGGCCTTCATGGTCCGTGCCGAGCAGGCAGCTCGTACCGCCGCAACCGAGAAGGCAGGTGCCTGATGGCCGCCAACCTCAAGGTGACCCAGATCAAGTCCGTAATCAGCGAGAAGCAGAACCAGCGTGACACGCTGCGGAGCCTGGGCCTCAAGCGCATCGGCCAGTCGGTCGTTCGCGAGGACACCAAGCAGAACCGCGGCTACGTCAACACGGTCGCCCACCTCGTGAAGGTCGAGGAGATTGACTAATGGCTGACGAGAAGAACGAGGCCGCCGCGAAGGCCGCCCCGAAGAAGGCCGCCGCCCCCAAGGCGACGACCACCAAGGCTGCAGCTCCCAAGGCCGCAGCCAAGAAGCCCGCCGCCGACAAGGCCGCTGCTTCGACGGGCTCGACCACCAAGGTCGCTCCCGCCTCGACGACGTCCTCCGACGACGTCGCGCGTCCCCAGGTGCTCAAGGTGCACCACCTTCGTCCGGCTCCCGGTGCCAAGAAGGCGAAGACGCGCGTCGGTCGTGGTGAGGGCTCGAAGGGCAAGACGGCCGGTCGTGGCACCAAGGGTCAGAAGGCCCGGTACCAGGTCAAGGTCGGCTTCGAGGGTGGCCAGATGCCGCTCCACATGCGTACTCCGAAGCTGCGCGGGTTCAAGAACCCGTTCCGCGTCGAGTACCAGGTGGTCAACCTCGAGAAGCTGAACGAGCTCTACCCGCAGGGTGGTGACGTCACCGTCGGTGACCTCGTCGCCAAGGGTGCCGTTCGGAAGAACGAGAAGGTCAAGGTCCTCGGACAGGGCGATCTGAGCGTCAAGCTCACCGTCGCGGTCGACAAGGTCTCCGGCTCCGCCGAAGACAAGATCGTCGCCGCCGGCGGGTCCGTCAGCAAGTAAAAATCACCTGAGGGGGTGGTCCGCCAGGGCCACCCCCATCAGTCGTCCATCCTTCATACCGGGAGGCCCCACGTGTTCAGAGCTGTCGCGCGCATCATGCGCACCCCCGACCTGCGTCGCAAGATCGGGTTCACGCTCGGCATCATCGCGCTCTTCCGGCTGGGTAGCTTCATCCCCGCGCCGTTCGTCGACTACCAGAACGTCCAGGCCTGCCTCGCCGGCAACCAGGGCACCTCGGGTCTCTACGAGCTCGTCAACCTGTTCAGCGGTGGCGCTCTGCTGCAGCTGTCGGTCTTCGCGCTGGGCATCATGCCCTACATCACCTCGTCGATCATCGTGCAGTTGCTGCGCGTGGTCATCCCTCACTTCGACACCCTCTACAAAGAGGGCCAGTCGGGGCAGGCGAAGCTCACGCAGTACACGCGGTACCTCACCATCGCCCTGGGAGTCCTCCAGTCCACGACCCTCATCACCGTGGCCCGCTCCGGAGCCCTCTTCGGTTCGTCGGGCATCGCCGAGTGCAGCCAGCTGATCACGAACGACGCGTGGTACGCCGTCATGCTCATGGTCGTCACGATGACCGCCGGTACCGGCCTCATCATGTGGATGGGCGAACTCATCACCGAGCGCGGCATCGGCAACGGCATGTCGCTGCTGATCTTCACCTCGATCGCCGCCCGCTTCCCGACCGCCCTCTGGAGCATCGCCCAGTCGCGGAGCTTCGAGATCTTCCTGCTCGTCATCGCCGTCGGTCTGATCATCATGGCGCTCGTCGTCTTCGTCGAGCAGTCCCAGCGGCGGATTCCCGTCCAGTACGCCAAGCGAATGGTCGGGCGGCGAACCTACGGCGGAAACAACACGTACATCCCGATCAAGGTCAACATGGCGGGCGTCGTGCCGGTCATCTTCGCCTCGTCGTTGCTCTACCTGCCTGCCCTGGTGGCACAGTTCAACCAGCCCTCCGACGGCACGGCTCCGCCGGCGTGGGTCAGTTGGGTGCAGGCGAACCTCACCTCGGGTGACAACCCGCTCTACATGGTGCTGTACTTCGCGCTCATCGTCGGGTTCACGTACTTCTACGTCGCGATCACCTTCAACCCCGAAGAAGTCGCCGACAACATGAAGAAGTACGGCGGGTTCATCCCTGGCATCCGTGCCGGTCGCCCCACCGCCGAGTACCTCGACTACGTGCTGACGCGGGTGACCCTGCCAGGTGCCCTGTACCTCGGCATCATCGCACTCATCCCGCTGATCGCTCTGGCCACGGTCGGTGCGAACCAGAACTTCCCCTTCGGAGGTGCCAGCATCTTGATCATCGTGGGCGTCGGTCTCGAGACGGTCAAGCAGATCGACTCGCAGCTCCAGCAGCGTCACTACGAGGGTCTGCTCCGATGAGTGCCGCTGAGACCCGACTCAGCCCGCGCCTCCTCATCGTCGGTCCCCCCGGGGCCGGCAAGGGCACCCAAGCGGTCGCCATCGCCGAATCGTTGGGCATCCCGGCGATCTCGACCGGTGACATCTTCCGCGCCAACGTCAAGAACGAGACCGAACTCGGCCTCAAGGTCAAGGCGATCCTCGACGCGGGCGACTACGTCCCGGACAGCCTCACCAACGAGCTCATCTCCGACCGGCTCTCGCAGGACGACGCGGCCGAGGGCTTCCTTCTCGACGGGTACCCGCGCACGCTCCAGCAGGTCGAGTTCCTTGACGAGCACCTCGCCGAGCAGGGTCAGTCCTTGACGACCGTGGTCCAGCTCGTCGCCGACCGCGACGAGATCGTCGAGCGTCTCCGCAAGCGTGCCCTCGACCAGGGGCGTTCTGACGACACCGAGGACGCCATCCGCCACCGCCAGGACGTCTACCTCCGCGAGACCGCTCCACTGATCGACACGTACCGAGAGCGTGGCCTGCTGGTCGAGGTCGACGGGCTCGGCAGCATCGATGAGGTCGCCGGGCGCATCGAGTCGGCTCTCGCCGCCCGCGGGTTCACGTCCGTCGCCTCGGCTTCCTGACCTCGTGGCGTTCCGCCGCTCCGGCATCTACAAGACCGCCGACGAACTCCGACGACTGGTCGCGCCGGGACTCCTGACGGCCGCGTCGCTCGATGCCGTCCAGTCCGTCGTGCGACCCGGCGTGTCGACCCTCGAGCTCGACGCCGTCGCCGAGGCCGCCATCCGTGACGGTGGGGGAGAACCCAACTTCATGTTGGTTCCCGGCTACCGCCACACGGTGTGCGCGTCGGTCGGCGACGAGGTCGTCCACGGCATCCCGGGCTCCCGCGTCCTGGCGGCGGGCGACCTCGTCTCGATCGACAGTGGCGCGCAACTCGACGGGTGGAACGGCGACAGCGCACGCACCTTCGTCCTGGACGACGCCGACCGCCCCGACGTGGTGGCCGAGCGCCGTCGTCTGAACGAGGTCACCGAGCAATCCCTCTGGCACGGCATCGCCGCCTTGGCGTCGGCTTCGCACCTCAACGAGGTCGGTGGCGCCATCGAGGACTACATCGACGCGCAGGGCGACTACGGCATCATCGAGGACTACACCGGTCACGGCATCGGGCGATCGATGCACGAAGACCCGCCGGTCTTCAACTACCGCGTCCGCGGACGTGGCCCCGCCGTCCGGCCGGGCCTGGTGATCGCCATCGAGCCCATGGTGACCTCCGGCGGCATCGACACGGTCACCCACGACGACGGCTGGACCGTCAGCACACGCGACGGCTCGCTGCCCGCGCACTGGGAGCACTCGATCGCGGTGCACGCCGCCGGCCTCCGGGTGCTCACGGCACTCGACGGTGGTGCCGCGGGACTGGCGCCGCTGGGTGTGACGCCCGTCCCGATCGCCGGCCCCGCGCCTCCTCGGTCCGTCTCGGCGACGCCGAGGAGGCGCGGTGCGGCTCAGCGGGACGAGCCGACGCTGCAGGTGGCCTCGGCCGCGGACTGCCCCGTGATCGTCGACGGCAGTGTCGTCGTCGGTGCGGCCGTCGTCGACGGGTCGACCGGGGCCGTGGATCCGGCGGCCGCATCGGACGGTGACGACGTCTCGCTCGGCACGGCGGGGGGCGTGGGCTCCCCCGGCGCGGTACCGTCCGTGACCGAACCGCGCCCCGCGCCGTCGTCGCCGAGGGGGAACTTCTCGTCGGCGTTGAGAGCGGCATTGAGGGCTGCGGCATCGGTCGTGGATTCGACCACCCGGTTGGAGTCGCGCGGGTCGTCGACGACCGGGTACTGGACGAAGACGATCCCTGCGGGCTGGATGTCCTTCAGCGCGAGGGCCAGGCGCACGAGCGTGTCGGGGGAGTCGAGGGTCGATGACAGCGTCATGTTGCTCAGGGCGGCCGAGGCGAGTTTGTAGAGCGTCGTGACGTCGCCGAGCGTCCCGCCCGAGATGATCTCGCGCATCATCGACGACAGGAAGACCTGCTGCGAGCTGATGCGCGCGATGTCGCTGCCGTCGCCCACGCCGTGTCGGGTGCGCAGGAACGCGAGCGCCTCGGCGCCCTGCAGGGAGTGGGTGCCCGCGCCGAGGTCGATGCCCGAGTCGGTGTCACGGATCGTCCGCGTGACGCAGACGTCGACCCCGCCGATCGCGTTCGACATCTCGATGACGCCGTCGAAGGTGATCTTGCCGGCGTAGGGGATCGCCAGGCCGGTCATGCCCTCGACCGTCTTGACGGTGCACGAGAGTCCACCGCGTCCGAGGGTGGTGTTGAACTGCACGTGGTCCTCGGCGGGGGAGACCTGCCCGTCGTCGCCGACGCATTCGGGCACGTCGATCATGAGGTCGCGCGGAAAGCTCACGGCGGTCAGTTGCGTGTGGTCCGCCGAGAGGTGGGCCAGGATCGTCACGTCGTTGCGGACGCCGTCCACTTCGCCGGCGTCGACCTGGCTGCCGTCGTCGCGCTCGTCGCTGCCCACCAGCAGGATGTTGGCGCCGCCCTCGATGGCCGAGATGTCGACGCCGGCGACCTCGTCCTCGTTGCCCAGGGAGACGGTCTGCACCCCGGAGGTCGCGGTGCGGACCGCGATCGCCGCGATGGACACACCGCTCACGAGCACGACGGCCATGGCCCCCGCGACCAGGGCCAGCAGCATGCGAACGGGGCCCCGGCGGCGGAGCCGACCGTGGCGAGCGACCCCCCGGGGGGACGAGCGGGTGGTCGAGCGGTCAGGCATGGTGCTCCCGGCAGTCGTGACGCGTATCCGACGAGACGACGACCGACGTGGTCGCCAGAGGTCGACGGGTGCTCCGGCGTGTCGGGTTGACCGGCCGGGTTGCTGAACTATACCGGCATCACCTAGGATCGATCTTTGGTGTTCCATGTGCGTTTCTGCGCGCCTGGGCATCGCATCCCCGCACGACCAACACCCCTATTCTTAGCGACAGTGAGGCTATGGCCAAAAAAGACGGTGTCATCGAAATCGAAGGCGCAGTGATCGAAGCTCTGCCCAACGCGATGTTCCGCGTTGAGTTGACCAACGGACACAGGGTCCTCGCGCACATCTCCGGCAAGATGCGGCAGCACTACATCCGCATCCTGCCCGAAGACCGTGTGATCGTGGAGCTCAGCCCCTACGACCTGACCCGCGGCCGGATCGTCTACCGCTACAAGTAGGGCGTGCTGGAAAGGAACGGCCCCACGCACCCGTGGGGCACGAAGCCAGCGAGATCAAGGAAACAACGATGAAGGTCAACCCCAGCGTCAAGCCCATCTGCGAGCACTGCAAGGTCATCCGCCGCAAGGGCAACGTCATGGTCATCTGCAAGAGCAACCCGCGCCACAAGCAGCGCCAGGGCTGACTCGTCCGCCGCTCCGGCGGCGTGCCGATGCCGACCCGGCCGAGCCGGGTCACACAGCAACACCCTCCCAGCAGCACCAGAACTCGTCACGACCACCCGACAGGGTGGGCGGAGGCGGGGGACACCCCGGGTCGGAGGCCCGGGCACCGGTGCTGTGACAGACCTCCACCATCTCTGAAAAGAGGCCATCATGGCACGTCTAGCAGGCGTTGACATCCCGCGCGACAAGCGCGTCGAAGTCGCACTGACCTACATCTACGGAGTCGGCCGCACCAGCGCGCTCAAGACTCTCGCCGAGACCGAGATCGACGGCAACATCCGCGTCAAGGACCTCACGGACGACCAGCTCGTCCTGCTCCGCGACTACATCGAGGGCAACTACAAGGTCGAGGGCGACCTCCGCCGCGAGGTGGCCGCCGACATCCGCCGCAAGGTCGAGATCGGCAGCTACGAGGGCATCCGCCACCGCCGTGGCCTCCCCGTCCGCGGCCAGCGCACCAAGACGAACGCTCGTACCCGCAAGGGCCCGAAGCGCACCGTCGCCGGCAAGAAGAAGGCTCGATAGGCCTCGGCTCCCGCCGTACGCCCCTCAAGGTTGTAGGAGAAAAAATTGGCAGCACCGAAGACGGCCGCGCGTAAGCCCCGCCGCAAAGAGAAGAAGAACGTCGCCGTGGGTCAGGCCCACATCAAGAGCACGTTCAACAACACGATCGTCTCGATCACCGACCCCTCGGGCGCCGTCCTGAGCTGGGCCTCGTCCGGCGCCGTCGGCTTCAAGGGTTCGCGTAAGTCGACCCCGTTCGCCGCGCAGCTCGCCGCCGAGTCCGCTGCCCGCCAGGCGCAGGAGCACGGTGTCAAGAAGGTCGACGTCTTCGTCAAGGGCCCGGGTTCGGGTCGCGAGACGGCGATCCGTTCGCTCCAGGCCGCAGGCCTCGAGGTCGGTTCGATCAACGACGTCACCCCCCAGGCGCACAACGGCTGCCGCCCGCCGAAGCGTCGTCGCGTCTAACTGAGTTCCCGCCCGCCGCACCCGGCACGGGCCCCGTCATCGGGGTCCGCCGGGTCGGCGGGCACCCCCGCGTCAGCACCGCCTCCCGCGTGTTCGCCCGAGGTGCCCACAACTCAACAGACCCGACGGGCCAGCCACCTGTCGTACCGCCAAGAGTCATATAGCGGACTCTTCGCCGAAAGGAATAAACAGTGCTCATTGCACAGCGCCCCACCCTCACCGAGGAGAACATCTCGGAGTTCCGCTCCCGCTTCGTGATCGAGCCGCTCGAGCCCGGCTTCGGTTACACCCTCGGCAACTCGCTGCGCCGCACGCTTCTCTCGTCGATCCCCGGCGCTGCTGTCACCAGCATCCGCATCGACGGCGTGCTGCACGAGTTCACGACCGTCCCCGGTGTGAAGGAAGACGTCACAGAGGTCATCCTCAACATCAAGCAGCTGGTCGTCGCCAGCGAGCACGACGAGCCCATCACGGCCTACCTGCGCAAGCAGGGTGCCGGCCAGGTCACGGCCGCCGACATCTCGGCTCCGGCCGGTGTCGAGATCCACAACCCCGAGCTCGTCATCGCCACGCTGAACGACAAGGCGAAGTTCGAGCTCGAGCTCACGATCGAGCGTGGCCGCGGCTACGTGTCGGCCGTGCAGAACCGCAGCGAGTTCAGCGAAGCCGGTCAGATCCCGATCGACTCGATCTACTCGCCCGTGCTCAAGGTCACCTACCGTGTCGAGGCGACGCGTGCCGGTGAGCGGACGGACTTCGACCGTCTGGTCGTCGACGTCGAGTCGAAGCCGTCGATCTCGCCGCGTGACGCCATCGCGTCGGCCGGTCGCACGCTGACCGAGCTGTTCGGTCTGGCCCGCGAGCTCAACACGGCCGCCGAGGGCATCGAGATCGGCCCCGCGCCGGTCGACGCCGTCCTGTCGAGCGAACTGCAGACCCCGATCGAAGACCTCGACCTGTCGGTCCGCAGCTACAACTGCCTGAAGCGCGAGGGCATCAACACGGTGTCCGAGCTGGTCGCCCTGTCCGAGACCCAGTTGATGAACATCCGCAACTTCGGTCAGAAGTCGGTCGACGAGGTGAAGGACAAGCTCGTCGAGCTCGGCCTCTCGCTGAAAGACACGGTCCCCGGGTTCGACGGAGCCCACTTCTACAGCGGTTACGACGAAGAAGAGACCACCAACTAGGTCTCTCCGCCCGACGCCCTCCACTCTCGACACCACTTAGGAACAGACAATGCCCAAGCCCACCAAGGGACCCCGCCTCGGAGGCGGCCCGGCGCACGAGCGCCTCATGCTGGCCAACCTCGCCGCCTCGCTCTTCGAGCACAAGACGATCAAGACGACCGAGACCAAGGCCAAGCGCCTCCGTCCCGTCGCCGAGCGTCTCGTGACCTTCGCGAAGCGTGGCGACCTGCACTCGCGTCGTCGCGCCATGCAGACCCTGCGCAACAACAAAGAGGCCGCGCACATCCTCTTCACCGAGATCGCCCCGCTGGTCGAGAACCGTGACGGCGGCTACACCCGCATCACGAAGCTCGGCTTCCGCAAGGGCGACAACGCGTCGATGGTGTCGATCGAGCTCGTCCTCGAGCCCGTGACCCCCAAGGTCAAGAACTCGAAGACCACCGCCACGGCGGCTCCGGTCGCCGAGTCCGCCGACGACGAGCCCACCGAGGCCCCCGTCGACGAGACCGAGACGGTCGAGGAGTCCGCTCCCGTCGAGACCGAGACCGAGACGGCTGCCGCCGACGAGGTCGAGGCCGACGCCGCTGCCAAGTCGGACGACGAAGCAGCCAAGTAGCCCCACCAGCACCACCCGGAGGGCCCGTCACCGTGAGGTGACGGGCCCTCCGTCGTACCCACAACGGGTGTCGTTTACCTGTGGGACACACGGGGGAAACCCGCCGGGCGGACGAGGGCTCTAGATTCACAGGGTCCTCTTACGAATCACCGAAGGAACCCATGTCACCCCGACCTCGACACACCGCATCGGGCACCGCCGCCCTCGTCGCCGGACTCTCGCTGCTGCTCGGCCCCCTCGTGCCGGTCGCGGCCGTCGCCGCCCCCGACGGCTCCGGCATCGTCATCAACGAGGCGTACTTCAAGGGTGGCAGCGCGAACGCGCCGTACACGAACAAGTTCGTCGAGCTCTACAACCCGACGACGGCGTCGGTCTCGCTGGCCGGATGGTCGCTGCAGTACCGGGCAGCGGCGAACTCGGCGCCCTTCACGAGCATCGGCGCCCTCAGCGGCTCCGTCGCTCCCGGTGGGTACTTCCTCGTCCAGCTCGCGGGCAACGCGACGAACGGCGTCTCGGCAGGTGCCCCCCTCCCCACGCCCGACGTCGTCACCGGCCTCAACCCCGGCGGTGCCAGCGGCACCCTCGTGCTGTCCGACCAGGCGACGGGCCTGACCCTGCCCGGCGGTGCCGTCCCGACGGGCACGCCCGGGGTCGTCGACGTCCTCGGTTACGGCGCGTCCGTCACGTTCGAGACCCGGGCCGCCGAGATCGGCTCGGCGAACTCCGTGCCGACTTCGTACGTGCGGACCGACGGCGTCGACACCGACGACAACGCGGCCGACTTCACGCAGCAGGGGCAGATCACCCCGCAGAACTCCGGCGGCACGGGCAGCGAGCCGGGCCCCGAACCCGAGCCGCAGCCCGAGCCCACCCCCGAGGCCGACGTCACGATCGCGCAGATCCAAGGGGTGACCGGCGCGAGTCCTCTCGGCGGTCGCACGGTGACCACGCGCGGCATCGTCACGGCGACCTACCCCACGGGCGGGCTGGACGGCTACGTCATCCAGACCCCGGGGACCGGAGGCGCGCTCGACCTGTCGACGCACGTCGCGTCGGACGCACTGTTCGTGTACTCCGCGAGCACCGCCTCCTCGGTCGCCGTCGGCGACTACGTCGAGGTCGACGGGACGGTCACCGAGTTCTTCGGCCTGACGCAGATCACCGTCACGGGTGCGTCCTCGCTCCGGCCTCTCGACGCCTCGACCGTCGTGGCGCCGCAGGCGGCGACCGTCGGCCTGCCGGCCACGGACGCCCAGCGTGAGACGCTCGAGAGCATGCTCGTGCTGCCCCAGGGCGAGTTCACCGTCGCGGACACCTACACGACGAACCAGTACGGCGAGGTGAAGCTCGCCTCGGGTGACCGGCCGCTGATCCAGCCCACCGAGGTCGCCCGTCCGGGTTCGGCCGGCTACGCGGCGGTGGTCGCCGACAACGCGGCCCGTGCCGTGACCCTCGACGACGGCGCCACGACGAACTTCTTCACGGCCGCCAACCAGTCGATCCCGGTGCCCTACCTCTCGAACGAGGACCCGGTGACGGTGGGCGCTTCCGTGGCCTTCACGAAGCCGGTCGTGTTCGACTTCCGCAACTCGGCCTGGAAGTACCAGCCGACCGCCCGTCTCACCGGCGACACCGCCTACGGCGACCTGCCGGTCACCTTCGAGGACATCCGCACCGACGCCCCGCGCGAGGTGGGAGGCGACGTGAAGCTCGCCAGCTTCAACGTGCTGAACTACTTCACGACGACGGGTGACTCGATCCCCGGGTGCACCTTCTACGACGACCGGGCGGGGAACCCGCTCACCGTGAACAGCGGCTGCGACGCTCGCGGTGCCGCGAACGCCGAGAACCTCGCCCGCCAGCAGGTGAAGATCGTCACGGCGATCAACGCGCTGGGTGCCGACGTGGTCTCGCTCGAGGAGATCGAGAACTCCGCTCGTTTCGGTGACGACCGCGACTCGGCGCTCGCGACCCTGGTCGGCGCGCTCAACGCCGCGGCCGGCAGCGAGGTCTGGGACTACGCGCGCTCACCGGAGGCGCTGCCCGCCAACGAGGACGTCATCCGTCTCGCATTCATCTACAAGAAGGCCGTCGCCGAACCCGTCGGCGGGTCGACGATCCTGACCGGCTCCGCCGCGTTCAGCAACGCACGCCAGCCGCTCGCGCAGGCCTTCCGTCCCGTCGGCGGTGACGCCGAGTCGACCTTCGTCGCGATCGCGAACCACTTCAAGTCGAAGGGCAGCGGTTCGGGCTCGGACGCCGATCAGGGCGACGGCCAGGGCGGTTCGAACGGCTCGCGCGTGAACCAGGCGAACGCCCTGGTCGCCTTCGCCGCCGAACGCGAGGCCGCCGCCGGCACCGACAAGGTGTTCCTGCTGGGCGACTTCAACGCCTACAGCCAGGAGGACCCGATCCAGGTGCTGCGGGCCGCGGGCTACGTCGACCTCGGCTCCACCGAGACCGACGAGTACAGCTACGTCTTCAGCGGCCTCAGCGGTTCGCTCGACCACGTGCTCGCCTCGCCCGCCGCGGCGGAGGCCGTCACGGGCGTGGACATCTGGAACATCAACTCGGGTGAGGGCATCGGCCTCGAGTACAGCCGCTTCAACTACAACGTGAAGCAGCTCTACCAGGCCGACCAGTTCCGCTCCAGCGACCACGACCCGGTCGTCGTCGGGGTGTCGCTGCTCGAGGCTCCCGTCGACCCGGTGCCGCCGGTCACCGACCCGGGCACGACGCCCGGTGCGGGCGCCGGCCCGACCACGCCGGGTGCTCCCGGGGCCGTCTCGCCGGGCACGACGGTGCCGACCGCGGACGGTTCGCTGGCCTTCACGGGGTCCGCGCCCCTGGCCGGGTGGCTCGCGCTCGCCCTGGTGCTGCTGGCGATGGGCGGCACGGTCCTCGTGGTCCGCCGCCGCGCCTCCCGCGTGGGCTAGGCGGACACGCCGGACGGCGGTCGTGACCCGGGTGACCGGGTCGCGACCGCCGTCGTCGTCCGGCCACCCGGCGGTCCGAGGAGGCGCGGTGTCGGCCCCGTAGGATCGTCGGGTGACGATCGACGCCCCGGCCCTGACGCGCCTCCGTCTCGGGGTCGCGTACGACGGCACCGGCTTCTCGGGCTGGAGCGAGCAGCCCGGCCGTCGCACGGTCCAGGGCGAGATCGAGGCCGCGCTGCAGACGCTCTTCCGCCGGCTGGGCGACGTGCCGACCGTGACCGTGGCGGGCCGCACGGACGCCGGCGTGCACGCGCGCGGGCAGGTGGTGCACCTCGACCTCACCGACGCCCAGATCGCCCAGCTGCAGAAGCCGCACCGCGGCATGCGTGACCAGTCGCCCCTCGACGCCCCGACCGTGCTGGCCCGTCGCTTGAACGGGTTGGCGGGCGCGAGCGACGAGATCGTGATCTCGGGTGCGCGAGTCGCGCCTCCCGGTTTCCATGCCCGCTTCGGCGCTCTCTGGCGACGGTACGAGTACCGCATCGCCGACCGTGGGGCCGAACGCGACCCCACCCGACGCAGCCACACGCTCTGGTACGACCAGCACCTCGACCTCGACCTGATGAACGCCACGGCCGCGGGCCTGCTCGGCCTGCACGACTGGGCCGCCTACTGCCGGCACCGCGACTACGCGACCACCATCCGCGAGCTGCAGGTGTTCTCGTGGAGGCGCGAAGGCGACGGCGTGCTGGTCGCCTCGGTGCAGGCCGACGCGTTCTGCCACAACCTCGTGCGCAACCTGGTGGGCGCCTGCGTCGCCGTCGGCGAGGGAGCGATGGAGGCGCATCGTGCGGTGGGCGTGCGCCGCGAGGCCCAGCGCAACGGCGAGTTCCGTGTCGTGCCCGCCCACGGGCTCACGATGGTCGAGGTCGGCTACCCGCCCGACGACGAGATGGCCGCCCGGGTGGCCCTGACGCAGGTGAAGCGGTCACACGACCAGCTGGGGGAGTGACTCCCTCGAGCGAGGCGGGCGGCGGTTGACCGTCTCGCCTGTCTCGGGTATCGTGGGTTCTTGGTGTCTGCGCAACTGCGCGCTTTCGCCCGAAGTTGAGCCCTCCACCTGACTCGTTCTCATCGTCTCTGCGGTGACAACGGCAACGGAGCGGGATTCACGAACCTCTCACCTCGACCAGGAAGCAGCACTACTGTGACGCGCACTTTCTCCCCCAAGCCGGCTGACGTTCAGCCGAACTGGCTGATCATCGACGCCAACGACGTCGTGCTCGGCCGCCTCGCGAGCCACGTGGCAGCCCTGCTGCGCGGCAAGCACAAGCCGACCTTCGCCCCCCACATGGACATGGGCGACTTCGTCATCGTCATCAACGCCGACAAGGTGGCCCTCACCGGCTCCAAGCTGGCCGAGAAGCTCTACTACCGTCACTCGGGCTACCCGGGCGGCATCACGGCCACCACGTACTCCGAGATGGTCGAGAAGCACCCCACCCGTGCGGTCGAGAAGGCCATCCGTGGCATGCTGCCGAAGAACTCGCTGGGCCGTGCCCAGATCAAGAAGCTGAAGGTGTACGCGGGTGCCGAGCACCCCCACGCTGCTCAGCAGCCCACGGTTTACACCCTCGACCAGGTCGCCCAGTAGCGTCCGCCTTCAGACTTAAGGACCCCCACACAGTGGCTCAGATCGCAGATTCCATCGACCAGGCTCCCGAGAGCTTCACCACCGAGAGCTCGGCCCCCGAGGCCGCCGCGACGCCCCGCCCCGTGCTGAGCGTCGGCGGTTCCGCCGTCGGTCGTCGCAAAGAGGCCATCGCCCGCGCGCGCCTCACGCCCGGCTCCGGCACGATCGTCGTGAACGGTCGCACCCTCGAGGACTACTTCCCCAACAAGCTGCACCAGCAGCTGATCAACGACCCGTTCAAGGTCCTCGACCTGCTCGGCTCGTACGACGTGGCCGTCAAGGTCACCGGTGGCGGCCCCTCGGGCCAGGCCGGTGCCCTCCGTCTCGCCATCGCCCGTGCGCTGAACGAGATCGACCGCGAGAACAACCGCGCCACGCTCAAGAAGGCCGGCTTCCTCACCCGTGACGCCCGCGTCATCGAGCGCAAGAAGGCCGGTCTCAAGAAGGCCCGCAAGGCCTCGCAGTTCTCGAAGCGCTAACCAGCACCACACAAGGCAGGTCTCGCGATGTCGCGTTTGTTCGGTACCGACGGTGTCAGAGGCCTCGCCAACCGTGAATTGACCGCCGCGCTCGCCCTGGGGCTCTCCCAGGCGAGCGCGGTGGTTCTCACGAAGGGGCATCACGCCGATGCCCGCCGCGCCGAAGGGCGGCGACCCGTCGCCGTCGTCGCGCGCGACCCCCGCATCTCCGGTGAGTTCCTCACCGCCGCCGTCTGCGCAGGGCTCGCCAGCTCGGGCGTCGACGTGCTCGACGCCGGCGTCATCCCGACCCCCGCCGCGGCCTTCCTGGTCGACGACATCGGGGCCGACTTCGGCGTGATGATCAGCGCCTCGCACAACCCGGCGCCCGACAACGGCATCAAGTTCTTCGCCTTCGGCGGCACGAAGCTGCCCGACGAGGTGGAAGACCGCATCGAGGCCGCCATGGCCGATCCTCAGCTGATGCCCATCGGTGGCGACGTCGGCCGCATCCGCCGTTTCGCCGACGCCGAAGACCGGTACGTGCTGCACCTGCTCGGTGCCCTGCCCAACCGACTCGACGGCATCCACGTCGTCCTCGACTGCGCCCACGGCGCCGCCTCGGCGGTCTCGCCCGAGGTCTTCACCGACGCCGGTGCGACCGTCACCCTGATCGGTGCCGACCCCGACGGCGTCAACATCAACGACGGCGTGGGGTCCACCCACCTCGACAACCTCGCGAAGGCCGTCCTCGAGCACGGTGCCGACGTCGGCATCGCGCACGACGGCGACGCCGACCGCTGCCTGGCCGTCGACGCGACGGGTGCGGTGGTCGACGGCGACCAGATCATGGCCATCATCGCCCTGGCCCAGAAAGAGCGCGGCGCGCTCGTCGGCGACACCCTCGTCGCGACCGTCATGAGCAACCTCGGCCTCATCCGTGCCATGGCCGACCACGGCATCACGGTGCGTCAGACCAAGGTCGGCGACCGCTACGTGCTCGAGGACATGAACGAGCACGGCTTCACCCTCGGCGGCGAGCAGTCCGGCCACATCGTCTTCGCCGACTACGCCACCACCGGCGACGGCATCCTCACCGGCCTCTCGCTCGTGGCCCGCATGGCCGCGACCGGCAAGAGCCTGGCCGAGCTCGCCTCGGTCATGACGGTCTTCCCGCAGATCATGATCAACGTGCGCGACGTCGACCGTTCGCGCGCCGCGTCCGACGAGGGCGTGGCCGAGGCCGTGCGCCGGTTCGAGGCCGAGCTCGGCGACACCGGCCGGGTGCTGCTCCGCCCCTCGGGCACCGAGCCCGTCGTGCGCGTGATGGTCGAGGCCGCCGACCAGGCGACCGCCGACCGCGTCGCCCACGCGCTGGCCGACGTCGTCCGTGAGCGACTCGCCCTCTGAGCCGCGCGGCGGACGGGGTGCGTCGTCGCGATGACGCCACCCGCGCCTCCTGACCGGACCCCGCCCCTCATCGGGACGGGGCGTCGTCGCCGCGGGTCAGATCTTGCGCAGCAGGACCGAGCTGACCTTGTGGTCGGCGGCCTTCCGCAGGACGAGCGTCGCCCGTGACCGGGTCGGCAGCACGTTCTCGATCAGGTTCGGCTCGTTGACCGACTTCCAGACGCCCGAGGCGAACGACCTGGCCTCGGGCTCGCTCATGTCGGCGAAGCGGTGGAAGAACGAGCGCTCTTGCGTGAACGCGCTCTTCTGCAGGGCGAGGAACCGCTCGACGAACCAGTTCTCGATGTCGCCGGTGCGGGCGTCGACGTAGACCGTGAAGTCGAACAGGTCGCTGAGGGCGAGCCGGCCGGCGACGGCGGGCTGCAGCACGTTGAGCCCCTCGACGATCAGGATGTCGGGCCGGCGCACGACGACCTCGGCGCTCGGCATGATGTCGTAGCTGGTGTGCGAGTAGAACGGCGCACGCACCTCTTCGGCACCGCTCTTGACCTGCGAGACGAACCGCAGCAGGTGGCGGCGGTCGTACGACTCGGGGAACCCCTTGCGGCTCATGATGCCGCGGCGTTCGAGCTCGGCGTTCGGGTAGAGGAACCCGTCGGTGGTCACCAGCTCGACGCGAGGGGTGTCGTCCCAGCGGCTCAGCAGTTCACGCAGGAGGCGCGCCACGGTCGACTTGCCGACGGCCACCGACCCGGCGACGCCGATCACGAAGGGCGTGCGTTGGGCGCGCTCACCGAGGAAGTCGCTCGTCGCCCGGTGCAGGTTGCGGGCGCCGGCGGCGTAGAGGTTGAGGAGGCGGCTGAGCGGGACGTAGACGTCCTGCACCTCGCGCATGTCGAGGCGGTCGCCGAGACCACGCAACTGCACGATCTCGGTCTCGGTCAGCGGCAGGCGCGTCGTCGGGGCCAGGTCGGCCCAGGCGTCGCGCCCGATCTCGACGAAGGGGCTCGCGTGCACGGCGGAGGGCGCGGTCGTCGGGTTGGCTTCGGCCATGCGCACGAGGCTACCGGTCCGGGGTCGGCGCGAGTCGGCACGGCCCGCCGGGCTCTCGGACGGGAACCTCTAAGATCGACCGCATGTGTGGAATCGTGGGATACGTCGGAACGGGTGACAAGAGCATCGAGGTGCTGCTGGGCGGTCTCAAGCGACTCGAGTACCGCGGGTACGACTCGGCGGGAGTCGCCGTGATCGACGCCGCGGGCGACCTCGGCACCCGCAAGAAGGCCGGCAAGCTGCAGATGCTCGTCGACGACCTCGAGGCGACGCCGCTGACCGACGGCACGACCGGCATCGGCCACACCCGGTGGGCGACCCACGGTGGCCCGACCGACGAGAACGCGCATCCCCACCTGTCGGACGACGGCAAGCTCGCCCTCATCCACAACGGCATCATCGAGAACTTCTCCGAGCTCAAGGCCGAGCTGCTCGCCGAGGGCGTCGAGTTCCTCAGCGAGACCGACTCCGAGGTCGCCGCGCACCTGGTCGCCCGCGCCTACCGTGCCTCCGGCGACCTGACCGAGGCCCTGCGCACGGTCGTCAACACCCTCGACGGCGCCTTCACGCTGCTCGTCGTGCACGCCGACCAGCCGGGCGTCGTCGTCGGTGCCCGCCGCAACTCGCCCCTGGTCATCGGCCTGGGCGACGGCGAGAACTTCCTCGGCAGCGACGTCGCGGCCTTCGTCGCGCACACCCGTCGTGCCATGTCGATCGGTCAAGACCAGTTGGTGACGATCCGTCCCGACTCGGTCGAGGTCGTCGACTTCACCGGCGCACCGGTCGAGACGACCGAGTTCGAGGTCGACTGGGACGCCTCGGCCGCCGAGAAGGGCGGCTGGTCCAGCTTCATGGCGAAAGAGATCAGCGAGGAGCCCGAGGCCGTCGCCAAGACGCTGCTCGGACGCATCACCGCCGACGGCGCCGTGACCCTGTCCGAGCTCGACGGCGTGCGCGAACGCCTGCTGACCGTCGACCGCGTCATCGTCATCGCCTGCGGCACCGCCGCCTACGCCGGCATCCTCGGCAAGTACGCCATCGAGCAGTGGGCCCGCGTCCCCGTCGAGGTCGAGCTGGCGCACGAGTTCCGCTACCGCGACCCGGTGCTCGACGAGAAGACCCTCGTCGTGTCGATCAGCCAGTCGGGCGAGACGATGGACACCCTGATGGCCGTCAAGTACGCCCGCGAGCAGGGTGCCCAGGTGCTCTCGATCTGCAACACCCAGGGCTCGACGATCCCGCGCGAGTCCGACGCCGTGCTCTACACGCACGCCGGCCCCGAGGTCGCCGTCGCGTCGACCAAGGCGTTCGTCGCCCAGGGCACCGCGCTCTTCCTGCTGGGCCTGCACCTCGCGACCCTGCGGGGCACGCTCAGCACCGAGGCCATCGCCGAGCAGGTCGCCGACCTGCACGAGATCCCCGGCAAGATCGAGCAGGTGCTCGAGTCGTCCGAGCGCATCAAGACCCTCGCCGGCTGGATGGCCGACACCCGGTCGGTGTTGTTCCTCGGTCGCCACGTGGGCTACCCGATCGCCCTCGAGGGGGCGCTCAAGCTGAAAGAGCTGGCCTACATCCACGCCGAGGGCTTCGCCGCCGGCGAGCTCAAGCACGGCCCGATCGCGCTGATCGAGCCCGGTCAGATCGTCTTCGTCATCGTCCCCAGCCCGCGCGACCCGCGCTCGTTGCACCCCAAGGTCGTCTCGAACATCCAAGAGATCCGTGCGCGCGGCGCCCGGGTCATCGCGATCGCCGAAGAGGGCGACGCCGCGGTGCTGCCCTTCGCCGACGAGGTGCTGCACATCCCGCTGGCGGCCCCGCTCTTCGAGCCCCTGCTGTCGGTCGTGCCGCTGCACGTCTTCGGCATGGAGCTCGCCGCCGCCAAGGGCCTCGACGTCGACCAGCCGCGCAACCTGGCCAAGTCGGTCACCGTCGAGTAACGGGTCGTGCAGCCGGGGCAGGGCATCAGGCGGGTGAGGACGTGATCGTGGGCATCGGCGTCGACGTCGTCGACCTCGAACGCTTCGGCCGCTCGATCGAGCGCACCCCGGCTCTCGCGACGCGACTGTTCCGGGCCGACGAACTCGTCCTGCGTGACGGCAGCCCGCGCGGGCGCCAGTCGCTGGCGGCCCGCTTCGCCGCCAAGGAGGCGCTGATCAAGTCCCTGGGCGGCTCCACCGGGGTGCGCTGGCACGACGTCGTGGTCGTCTCCGACGACCAAGGAGCCCCGTCGCTCGTCCTCAGCGGGGGAGCACGGTCGCTGGCGGACTCGCGGGGCGTCGCGCGCCTCCACCTGTCGCTCAGCCACGACGGCGGGGTGGCGGTCGCCTACGTGGTCGCCGAAGGTGACGGCCGCGGCGCTGCCGACCACGACGACGCACACCACGAAGGGGCAGACCGATGACCCACGACGTCACCATCACCGTCGACACGGCCGCGCTGCGACACAACGTCGAGGTGTTGCGGGCGGCCGTCGCGCCCGCGGCCGTCATGGCCGTGGTCAAGGCCAACGCCTACGGCCACGGTGCCGTGGAGTGCGCCCGGGCCTTCGTCGAGGCCGGCGTCGACTGGCTCGGCGTGGCCGCCCTGCCCGAGGCCGTGGCCCTGCGCCGCGCCGGTGTCGAGGCGCCCGGGCGCGCCCGGCTGCACGCTCCCGACGAGGACCTCGTCGGGCCCCCGCGCCCGGCACCCCCCCGGCGGTGTCTAGCGTCGACCAGCTCGAGGCGGCCGTGGCGGCCGGCGTCCGCGCGGTCCACCTGGCGATCGACACGGGACTGAGCCGCAACGGGGCCGTCGAGTCCGAGTGGCCCGAGCTGTTCGAGCGCGCGGCCGACCACGCCGCCGTCGTGCCGGTCGAGGGCCTCATGACCCACGTGTCCAACGCCTCGTCCGAAGAGGACGGCCTGCAGACGGCCCGCTTCGCCCGCGCCTCCGCGATGCTCGACGAGCTGGGCGTGCGGCCGCCCCTGCTGCACGTCGCCGCCTCGGCGGCGGCGCGCGACTACGTCGGGTCGGGGGCCACGATGGTGCGCTTCGGCCTCGCGAGTTACGGGCTCAGCCCCTACCCCGACCGCACGTCGGCCGAGCTCGGCCTGCGTCCGGCCATGACCGTGACCGCGCCGGTGACCACCGTCAAGCGGATACCGGCGGGCGAGGGCGTCTCCTACGGCTACCTCTTCCGGCCCGAGCGCGACACGTCGATCGCGATCGTGCCGGCCGGGTACGCGGACGGCATCGACCGGGCCGCGAGCGAGCGCGCGTCCGTGACGATCGGCCAGCGCACCTACCGGGTCCGCGGCCGCATCGCCATGAACGCCCTCGTGATCGACGTGGGCGACGACCCCGTCGAGATCGGTGACGAGGTCGTGCTGTTCGGCGACCCGGTGCTGGGCCGGCAGTCCGCGGCCGACTGGGCCGACGCCATGGGCGGCATCACCTACGAGGTCGTCGCGTGCCTGGCCGCCGGCCTCACCCGGAGGTACACCGCATGAGCGCCGCGACGTCCCTGCGCCGGGCCACGGTCGACCTGGCCGCGTACCGGGCGAACCTCGAGTCGTTGATCGCCCGTCTCGACCCGGTCGAGATCCTGGCCATCGTCAAGGCCGACGCTTACTCGCACGGGGCCGACGTGCTCGTGCCCGAGGCCGTGGCCGCGGGCATCCGCTGGTTCGGCACGGTCGAGCTCGCGCCGGCCCTGAGGATGCGACGTCTGGGCATCGGCGGCGACGCCTCGTTCTTCGCCTGGCAGCTCAGCCCGTCCGACGACCTCGAGGCCGCCGTCGACCTGCGCGTCGACCTGGGGGTGTCGACCCTCGAGCAGCTCGAGTCCGTGGCCGCGGTCGCGCGGGCGCGCGGTGGCGTCGCCCTCCTCCACCTGACGATCGACACCGGGCTGCACCGAGAGGGCTGCCTGCCCTCGGACTGGCCGGCCTTCGTCGCCCGTGCCGTCGAGCTGCGCGACGAGGGCGTGGTCCGCCTCCGCGGCATCTTCTCGCACGTCAGCGAGACGAGCGAGGCCGACGACCAGGCCGCGGCCCGGGTGTTCGAGAAGGCCGTGGCCGACGCCGAGGCGTTCGGTGCCACCGTCGAGAAACGGCACATGTCGTCGAGTTCGGCCGCGCTCGAGCACCCCGAGCGGCGTTTCGACATGGTGCGCATGGGGTCGAACGGCCTGGGGATCCCCGTGACCGAGGGTGTGACCGCCGCCGACCGCGGACTGCGTCCGGTGCTCACGCTGAGCGCGTCCGTCGTCAAGGTCAAGCGCGTCACCGCGGGCACCGGGGTCTCGTACGACTACACGTTCCGTGCTCCGTCCGACACGACGCTCGCCCTCGTGCCCCTGGGCTACGCCGACGGCGTCAGCCGCCGGGCGCAGGGGGCGGTGCACGTCGTCGTGAACGGCGTGCCCCGACCGATCGTGGGCCGGGTCGCCATGGACCAGTTCCTGGTCGACATGGGCGACGACCCGGTCGCGGTCGGCGACGAGGTCGTGCTCTTCGGGCCGGGCGACCGGGGCGAGATGACCATCGGCGAGTGGGCCGACGCCACCGACACGATCCCGGAAGA
The DNA here is from genome assembly GCF_001297205.1 of Frigoribacterium sp. RIT-PI-h. Classification (NCBI taxonomy): domain Bacteria; kingdom Bacillati; phylum Actinomycetota; class Actinomycetes; order Micrococcales; family Microbacteriaceae; genus Frigoribacterium; species Frigoribacterium sp. RIT-PI-h. Next base: position 61,388 of record NZ_LHOZ01000042.1, read on the forward strand.
GGTCGCCTGCCGCGTCGGCGCCCGGGTGCCTCGCGTCTACGTCGGCGGCCGGCCGTGACCACCCCGGGCGGTCCCGTCGAGCTCGCCGTCGCCGACGCCGACGCCATGGAGGCGCTGGGACGTCGGGTGTCCGGCCTGCTGCGAGCGGGTGACCTGCTGGTCCTCACCGGACCGCTCGGTGCCGGCAAGACGACCTTCACGCGCGGCCTGGGCGAGGGCCTCGAGGTCCGCGGCCAGGTGGCGAGCCCGACGTTCGTCCTGGCGCGCACGCACCCGACCGCGTCGGGCACGCCCCTGGTGCACGTCGACGCGTACCGGCTGTCCGGCGAGGCCGAGCTCGACGACCTGGACCTCGACTTCGAGGGCTCGATCGTCGTGGTCGAGTGGGGCGCGGGACTGCTCGACGGGGTGTCCGAGTCGTGGCTCGACGTCGTGATCGAGCGACCGACGGGTGCCCGCGAGGTCACCCCGCCGGGCGATCCCGTCGACGACCCCGACGAGCCGGACGAACCCCGCCGGGTGGCGATCACCCCGCGCGGGCCGCGCGGGCGGGCGGCGGCGCCCGGCGGCGGGCGGGGCAGCCCGCCGCGGGCGGCTCGCCGCGCATCCCCCCGCCGGGCGGTCAGCGGGTGAGAGCGGGTGGTCCCTCGTGTGTGACCGCCGGGGCGCCCCCGTCGGGGGGTCATGGCCCCCCGTCGGCGGCGGGTATGCTCGCCAGGTTCAACCACTTAACCCGGGAGTGTCAGTTGGATCCTCAGCACTACTGGCGCGCGCTCGTGAAGAGCTGGCCCGTCATCCTCGTCCTCGCCCTCCTCGGTGGTGCGGCCGGTTACGGCTACGCCCAGACGCGACCCGACAGCTTCCGCTCGACCAGCAGCGTCTTCGTCTCCGCGGCCGAGGGCTCCGACCCGAACGAGCTGCTCCAGGGCTCGTCGTACACGCAGAACCTGGTGCAGAGCTACACCCGCCTGGCCACGTCGACGGTCGTCCTCGAACCGGTCATCTCCGACCTGGGGCTCGACCTCACGCCGGTCCAGCTGGCCCGGCAGGTCACGGCCGAGAACCCGCTGAACACCGTCATCATCGACGTCACCGTGGTCGACCCCGACCGTCAGCGGGCGGCCGACATCGCCAACGCCGTGACCCGGTCGCTCAGCGACGAGGCCCGATCGCTCTCGCCCGAGAGCGCGGCCGGCCTGTCGACGCTGAGCGTGGCACCCATCGCCGAGGCCACGCCGCCGAACTCGCCCGCGGGCCCCAACCGGCGTCTCATCGCACTCACCGGCCTCGCCATCGGTGCGGCCCTGGGCATCGTCTTCGCCCTGGTCCGCTCCGTGGTCGACACGCGCCTCCGCTCGACGGCCGACGTCGACGAGCTGCGCGTCGCCCCCGTGCTCGGCAGCGTCGTGCGCCGTCGACGCGGCAGCCTGGCGTTCGCCGACGAGCCCCAGGGTGCGGCGGCCGACGACTTCCGACGCATCCGCGCGCAGCTCCAGTTCTCCGACGTGGACGCGGTCGCCCGCACGATCGCCGTCTCGTCGGTCAGCACCGACGACCGCGAGAGCCGCGGGGCCGTCATCCTCGACCTGGCTCTGGCCTACGCCGAACGCGGTCAGTCCGTCCTCGTGATCGACGCCGACCTCCGCGGCGGCGGACTCGCCGACCTCGCCGCCGTGTCGGACGAGACGGGCCTGACCGACGTCGTCGTGGGTCGCGTCGAGTTCGCCGACGCCGTCACGCCCTGGCGCGACCGGGTCGACGTGATCCCCACCGGCGAGGTGCCCCCGAACCCCAGCCCGCTGCTCAGCTCGAAGTCGATGGCCTTGTTCGTCGAGTCCGCGCGCGAACGCTACGACGTGGTCATCGTCGACACCCCCGGTGTGCTCAGCTCGTCCGACGTCCTCGAGCTCGGACGCCTGACCGACGGCGTCGTGCTCGTCGCCACGGTCGGCCACTCGTCCCGCGGCCAGTTGGTCCAGGCCGCCCGGGCGTTGACCGGCGTCCAGGTGCCCGTGCTCGGCGTCGTCCTCGACGGCGTCTCCGAGAGCGCACAGCGTGCCGGCGGCCCGTCGGCGCCGAAGGCCCCGATCTCTCCCCGCCCGGCCGGCGGTCGGGGCGTCGACGCCCCGTGACCGTCGCTCGGCCGTCCCGGGGGGCCGCACCGCGCCTCCCGGCCGTCCGGTTGTACGAGTCGCTGCGCACGGCGCACCTCGAACGGGCCCACGAGCTCGCCCCGGCCAGCATCGTCTACCGGGTGACGCGGTACGACTTCGACGCCTCGCTCGCCGAGGGCCTCGACCTCGTGCCGGCCGGCCCGGTGCGGGCGGCCTGGCTCATCGCACGGTCCGACGTCGAGACCCTCGAGGTCAACGAACCGTTGATGACGTCGAGCCTGCCGGCGACGGCCCTCGTGCTGGCGGCCCTGGCGGTGCGACGCCGCGTCACCGGCCGTCCGACCACCGTCGTGAGCTACCTGATCGGCAACGCCGACCCGTTCACGTCGGCGACCGCTCCCCGGTTGCGGACGCGACTGCGCCGACGCGGTGAACGCGTGCTGGCCCGGGCGGTCTGGCGGCGACTCGACCGGATGGTCTTCGGGACGGACGCGGCGCGCGAGACGTACACGCGCCTCCTCGGTTCCCCGTCACCGCGGGCTTCCGTGGCCTCGGTGCCCGCGCTGCCGACGCGTCACCAGGACGCCCGCGGCGGCGGGGTCCGTCCGCCCGCGGTCGCGTTCGTCGGTTCGTTCGTCGAACGGAAGGGCCTGCGCGTGCTGGCGGCTGCCTGGCCGCTCGTCGTCGCGGCCCGCCCGCAGGCGACGCTCACGCTGCTCGGCAAGGGCGCCCTCGAGCAGGAGGCGCGGGCCCTGTCGGTCGCGCAGCCCTCGGTCACCCTCGAGGTCGACCCGCCGCGCCCGCGCATCCACTCCGTGCTCGACGACGCGCGCGTGCTCGTGCTGTGGTCGCAGCCGAGCCCGACCTGGCGCGAGCAGGTGGGGCTGCCGATCGTCGAGGGGCTGTCGCACGGTTGCACCGTCGTGACGACGACCGAGACCGGCCTCGCCGACTGGCTCGACGCCCACGGCCACGTGGTCGCGTCCGACCCGCGTTCCCCTCAGGTGCTGGCCGACGCGATCGTCGCGGCGCTCGACGCGAGCCGCGCCGCCGACGACGTGCTGGCCGACCTGCCCGACCGCGACGGACGCCTCGCCGCGGACGACCGACTCTTCGGGCGCGCCTCGTGAGCCGGTCGACGACGGGCTCGGCCGGTCGTCCTCGTCGGGGCGGCGCGATGGCCGCCGTGGGATCGACCGCGGCGATCAAGGTGATCGTGATGGGCCTGTCGGGCGTACTCGGCATCATCACGAGCCGCATGATCATCCAGAACTTCGGCACCGACGCCTACGCCCAGTACGGGTTGCTCTCGACGTTCCCGACCCTGCTGCCGTTCGCCGACCTCGGCATCGCGGCGATCGTGATCAACGCCGTGGCCGGGTCGTCGTCGGTCCGCACCGACGACTTCGTCAAGCGCTCGATCGTCACGGCCTTCCGCGTGCTGCTGGTGTCGGGCGGCATCATGGTCGCCGTCGCACTGATCATCACGCTCGCCGGCTGGTGGCCGGTGCTGCTCGGCGAGGGGCTGCTGCCCGACGGCGGCTCGCTCGCGGCCGGTCTCTGCCTGGCGGTGTTCGGCCTGGTGATCCCGCTGACGGTCGGCCAGCGCATCCTCGTGGGGCTGAAGAAGACCAGCACGCAGGTGGCCAGCCAGGCCGTCGTGGCGCCGTTCATGCTGCTCGCGATCGGCTCGGCCGTCATGTTCAGCGCGCCGATCGGCAGCTACCTCGCGGTCGTCTCGTACGTGGCCAACAGCCTCGTCTCGGTGATCTGCCTGATCGTGGCGGCGCGCGCCCTGTCGCCGCAGATCGGGTCGGCCGTCAAGCTCGTGCCGCGCGTCCGCAGCTACCGTGGCGTGCCCGCCCTGGGCCTCGCCTGGCCGATGCTCGTGCCGATGATCGCCCTGCCGGTCGCGATGCAGACCGGCCGTCTGCTGCTCAGCCACCTCGCCGGGCCCGACGAGCTCGCCCAGTACAACCTCGCCTCGCAGCTGTTCGGCATCGTGCTGCAGACCGTCGCCGCGGCGGGCATCGCGCTCTGGCCGGTCTACGCGGCGGCCCGGTCGGCCGGGCGCGTCGAGTCGCCGACCGTGCCGACGCTGTGGTTCCTGCTCGGGGGACTCGTGCTGGGCACGGCACTCGCCGTGCTCAGCCCGTTCCTGGCGCGGTTCGTGTCGGGCGGAGCCATCACGCTCGACGGCTGGATGCTCGTCGGCTTCGTGGTCTTCGTCGGACTGCAGGCGGCCAAGTACCCGGTCGGCATGTACATGACCGACAAGACCGGACTGGTCTTCCAGGTGCTGCCGATCGTGCTGATGGTCCCGCTCAACCTCGGGCTGTCGTGGTGGTTCATCGGGCAGGTCGGGGCGGCGGGACCCGTGCTGGGCTCGGCGATCTCGGTGGCGCTCTGCCAGCTCGTGCCGAACCTCTGGTACGTGTCGCGCGACCTGGGTCGGCGTCGGGCCGAGGCGGCGGCGGCCGGTGCGGGTGGCGGCGGCGTGGTCGACGAGTCGGCGGACGGCGAGGGCGCCACGGCGGCCGCGGGCCTCGACGTCGACGAGCAGCGCGGTGACGAGACCGCGACCGACCAGGCGATCGCCGAGCGAGCGGTGGCCGAACGGGCCGCCGAGGGGCGCGCGCAGGACGGCCGCACCGATGACGACGAGAAGGAGGCGCGGTGATCGAGGTCCTCTTCGCGACCGAACGCGACGTGGCCGGCTGGGCCGCCGACCACGCGGCGGGTCGTCGGCCCGGCCTCTGGCCCTACGGCCTCGAGGCGCTGCGCGACTCGGACCCGGAGGCGCGCATCGCCTCGGTCGCGGAACCCGGCCGCCTGCAGGTGCTGCGCGACCGGGTGGTGCCGCGCCGCGCCTCCTCGTCCGGGGTCCCGTCGAGTGACGTCGGGGTGACCTGGGACGAGAACGTCGCGCGGCGGATGCTGCTGACGCGGCCGCACGACCGGATGTACACGGGTGTGATCTGGGTGACCGACCGGGTCGAGCGCGGGCAGGACGTCGGACGCATGCGCGACGTGCTGCGACGGATGAGCGGGCTCTGGGTGATCAGCCGGGGGCAGGTCGAGCCGCTGCGACGGTTCGTCGGTGAGGACGGGCCCCCGGTCGGGTTCTTCACCTTCGGGGTCGACGAGGAGTTCTTCGCGGCGCGTCCGTGGCCCTCGCGACCGATGGTGCTGAGCATCGGGGGAGACCGCGACCGGGACCCGGCGACGCTGTTCGCGACGCTGGAGCGCGTGCACGCCGAGCGGCCGGACGTCGAGCTGGTCGTGCAGACGACGAGCGACGCGGCACCGCCCGAGGGCGTCACGGTGGTGCCGCACGTCTCGCACCGCGAGCTGGCCGAGCTGTACGCACGGGCGTCGGTCGTGGCCGTCGCGACGCGCGACAACCTGCACGCGTCCGGCATGACGGTCAGCCTCGAGGCGATGGCGACGGGGCGGCCCGTCGTGATGACGAACACCCCGGGCATCGAGGACTACGTGGAGCACGAACGCACGGGGTTGCTGGCGCCGGTGGGAGATGCGTCGGCGCTCGCGGCGCACGTGCTGCGGCTGCTCGGCGACGAGGCCGAGGCCCGGGCGTTCGGCGCGGCGGGGCGGGCCCTCGTCGAGGAACGACTGACGACGCGGCACCTGGCGGCGTCGCTGGCGGAGTTCGTGGGCGGCTGAGGGCGTCGGGTCCGGCTCTGCTCGGCGGCGTGCCCGCGCTCCGCTAGTCGGTCGTCGCCGACACGGGCCGTGTGCCGTCGGGGCGGGCCGCGCGGACGACGAGCGCGAGCTGGACCCGGTTGGTGACGGCGAGCTTGTCGTAGGCGTGGCCGACGTGGGTCTTCACGGTCGCGACGCTGACGAAGAGGTCGGCGGCGATCTCGGCGTTCGTGGCACCCTCGGCCACCGCGACGGCCACCTCCCTCTCGCGGTCGGTCAGCAGGGCCAGTCGGGCGCGGGCGTCGGCGGCCGAGCCAGCCTCTTCCGCCGCGGTGGTCCGGGTGGCGGCGGTGATCACGCGATCGAGCACGCTCGGCGACAGGATCGAGCGGCCGCGGGCGACGGCGAGGACGGCGTCGACGAGCTCACCCGGCGGGGTGTCCTTCACGAGGAATCCGCGGGCACCGCGTTGCAACGCCCCCAGCACGAGGTCGTCGGCCTCGAACGTCGTCAACACGACCACCCGCAGGTCGGGCCGTCGGGCCAGCTCGCGCTCGGTCGCCTCGAGCCCGTCGCAGCGCGGCATGCGGATGTCCATCAACACGACGTCCGGTGCCGTGCGGGCGATGACGCCGGCGGCGTCGAGTCCGTCCACGGCCTCGCCCACGCGTTCGACGTCGACGGGCCCGCCCAGGATGAGGCGGAGCCCCGACCGCACCAGGGCGGCGGCGTCGCCGCCCACGCCCCGGACCGGACGCGGGCCGGTCATCGCGCCCACGGCAGGTCGGCCTCGACGACGAAGTCGTCCCCGTCGGGGCCCGCCCCGAAGTGCCGTCCACCAGCCGCACGCGCTCGGCCCGGCCTGCCCGGCCGTGGCCCGGGCGGTGCTCGGCCGGGGCGTCGGGTGCGGGGGTCGTGGCGCGGGTCCGGACGACGTCCGTCGGGCCGATCGAGACCGACATCCGGATCGGCTGGCCGGGGGCGGGCCGGCGGGCGTTCGTCGGGGCCTCCTGGACGATGCGGTAGGCGTGCCGGCCGACGGTGGTGGGCACCTCGGCCAGACGCTCGGCGTCGTCGATCGAGGACGTGACCGACGAGCCCGCCTCACGCGCCTCGGTGACGAGGGCGTCGAGCTCGAGCGGCGTGGGTTGAGGAGGCGCGGTGACGGTGACCGCGGAGGCCCCGCCCGCCTCCGGGTCGCGCAGCACCCCCAGCACGTCTCGCAGGTCGGAGAGCGCCGAGTGGGCCTCGGCCCGGACGACGGCCGCGGCGGCGACGGTCTCGTCGGGGTCGAGGTCGCGGCCCCGGTACTCGAGCGCCCCGGCGTGCAGGGCGACGAGGGAGAGCCGGTGCCCGAGGACGTCGTGCATCTCGCGGGCCAGGTGGGCCCGTTCGCCGTCCCGGGCCCGCTCCTCGCGGAGTGCCTGGTCGCGCTCGACGAGGAGCGCCCGCTCGCGCAGCGAGGAGACGAGGGCGCGTCGCGACCCGATCACCACGCCGACCAGCGCGAGGAGCGCGTAGGCGAGGACGACGGCACCGAGGGCGACGGCCGTCCACCCGACGGAGGTCCCGTCGTCGGTCGAGCGGAACACGAGGAGTTCCGCGACCACCGTGGCCGCGACGAACACGGCTCCGGCGGCCACGATCTCGCCGAGGCGTCGGCGCGTGGCCAGCGACACGACGGCCAGGGCGGCGGCCCCGACCGCGAGGGTCGAGAACGACGCCAGGCCGACGACGACGAGGGTGACGGCGAACGGTGCCCGGTGGCGGAACGGGACGAGGACGAGGGCGGCCGATCCGGCGAGCACGTCACCGACGATGCTGGCCCCGACCCGGGCGTCGCTCCAGCCGCTCATGTCGGTCGACGGCCAGACCACGGCGAAGGCCACCAGCCCGGTCGTCAGGGCCACGCCGAGGCGCCACGACCCCGCCCAGAGTCGTCGGGCCCGGGACGGCCGCGGACCATCCGCGGACCCCTCGCCGTCGTCGGTCCCGGGCGTCGCGGTCGCGGGTCGTGCGGTGGCTGTGCTCATGGGTCGAGCATAGGAAGCGGCCGGCGGGCGGGGATCGACCGATGGTCGGAGATCATGGGATGCGCCGCCGTGCGCGAGGAGCGGCGGCCCGTGCCCGAACTCAGCCCGCTCGAACTCAGCCCGCTCGGGGCCAGTCCGTCGTCAGGTAGGCCTCGACGGCACGGTTGCGGAACGCGTACGGCTTGCCCCGGCTGACCACGCCACGCACCGTGTCGAGCCGTTGCGAGGTGGGCCCGAGCTGGGCGCCCGAGGCCAGGCCCATCGCCTCGGCGATCGCGTTGAGGGTGCGTTCTGCGGCGGGCAGCGACGCCATGGCCCGCAAGAACTCGTGCTCACGCGGGGGGAGGCGGTTCAGGATGCGCTCGACGTGGGCCGACGCCTCGCTCTCGGCTCCGCGCCGGCCGGCCACGACGTCCTCCTCGGAGACGACGGGTGCCGTCGCGACGTTCCACGCCCGCTGGCCGGCGAGCTGGAACAGGAATGGCTCGCCGCAGCTGAGGGCCGCGATCGCCTTCGCCGCCGCAGGGTCCATGCGGACGGTCTCGACGGCACCGTGGTCGCCGGCGGTCTCCCACCCCGCGATCACGAAGGGCTGGAGTGCCTCGAGGATGTCGCCCTCGTCGAGGGGACCGAGCGTGATGGTGCGGAACCGTCGGGCGAAGGTCGCCCCTTTCCGGGCACCCGCCATGTCTTCGAAGTCGGGCAGGCCCGTGAGGTAGACGGCGACGGGCAGGTAGCGGGACACCGTGCCTCCGCCGGGCACGGTGACCTCGACCTCGTGCGACAGGGCGTCGCCGAGGGCGATGAGGAGCTGCGAGAGGGCGGCCTCGTCGCCGATGTTCTGCACCTCGTCGACGTGGATCATCACGACGGCGTCCTGCTCGATCGCCGCCTGGCCGAGTTCGACGAGGAGCTCGAAGAGGGCCGTGAACGGCTCGGGGCCGTCGGCGCCGCGGGTCGTCACCGAGAACCCGGTCACGGCCACCTGCTCGACCCTGGCGAGCAGGTCGAGGACGCCCCTCCGGGTCGAGGTGCGGAGCCCGGCGCGGTCGGCCAGTCGCAGGACGGCGGAGGCGATGATCTTGAGGGGATCGGCCCCGGTGGGCATGCGCAGCTGCGGCGTCACCCAGTCGCCGGCTTCGGCGGCGTCGCGGGCGATGCGGCGGACGAGGCTCGACTTGCCGGGGCCCGGTTCGCCGAGGATCGTCCGTCCTGTCTCGTAGAGACCGGCGTGCCGACGGGGTCGCAGGACCTGGTGCCAGTCGCTCAACTGCTCGGTTCGGCCGGCCCAGACGTCGGGCACGACGTCGGAGCCTGCCTGGAACGGGTTGGTGAGGGGAGATCGCACGGTGATAAATTTATCAGAGTCGAGGTCGACCCTTGATAAATTTATCAGCGGGCCGACCGGGCCCGGTGCCGCAGCTCGGCCGCCACGATCCGACGCCCCTCGAGCACGGCCCGCAGGCCGACGAGCAGCGTGCCCGGCGACCGCACGAACTGCCGCCGACCGCCCTGCAGCAGCACCTCCCACGCGATGCGCGGGGTCAGGCGTCGCCACCGGCGCAGGTCGTCGTCGTCGAGGTGCTTCGCCGCGAACAGCAGACGGTTGCGGATGTTGTACCGGTAGTACCCGGCCGACTTGGCCTGCCCCGACCGGTCGGCCCCGCCGGCGGTCTGCGTGCCGCCCTCGGCGTGGACGACGGTGACGTCGTCGAGCAACCGGAGCGCGCCTCCTGCGCTCACGACGCGGCGGGACAGGTCGACGTCCTCCCAATAGAGGAAGTAGTCGTCGTCGAAGCCGCCGCAGAGTTGCCACAGCTCGTCGCTCAGCACGAGGCAGGCACCGCTGAGCCATTCCTCGACGCGGGCGCCGGGCTGTCGTCGCCGTCGCGACCGGATGCGCCCGTCGTCCAGGTACAGGTCGCTGCCGGCCGACCAGACGCTGCCGTCGGGGCGCAGCACGGTCGGCGCGCCCATCGTCAGCGGTTCGGACGAGGAGGCGCGGTGCAAGGCGGCGAGGGCCCCCGCGTCCGCGAGGGCGTCCGGGTTGAGCAGCACGTGGTGGCGCGCCCCGGCCTCGCGGGCCCGGGCGACGCCGAGGTTGACCCCGGTGCCGAAGCCCTCGTTGCCGTCGGGCGCGACGAGGTGCCAGCCCTCGGCCGCGGCCAGCTCGCTCGCGCGGGCGCGCTCGGCCGCCCCCGACCAGTTGTCGACGACGACCACGACGAGACCCTCGGTCGCCCGCGAGACGGGCACGAGGTTCTGCCGCAGCAGGTCGGTCGAGCCGTAGTTGACGACGACCACCGAGAGGCCGGCGAGCGACTCACCCACGGTTCGTCCCCCGTCCACCCGCAGGAGGCGCGGTGACCGACCCGACACCGGTCATCGACCTGACATGCTGGGGCCCGTGACGACCGACCCGACCGCCCCGCGCCTCCTGACCATCGCCGTGCTGACCTTCCGCCGGCCGCGGGACCTCGACGCGGTGCTGCCGCTGCTCGTCGAGCAGGCCCGCAGCGTGCGCGGACTCGGAGTCGAGGCGCGCGTGCTCGTGGTCGACAACGACGCGAGCGGGTCGGGGCGCGAGCGCGTCGAGGCGGCGGCGCTCGCCGCGGCCGGCCCGGGTGACGATGTCGAGCCCGTGGCGGTGGACTACGTCGTGGAGACGACCCCGGGCATCGCCTCGGCCCGCAACCGGGCACTCGCGGAGAGCGGCGACAGCGACCTGCTGGTCTTCATCGACGACGACGAGCGGCCGTCCGAGCAGTGGCTGCACGCGCTGGTCGCCCTCCAGGCCGAGACCGGTGCCGCGGCCGTCGTCGGCCCCGTGCGCAGCGAGTACGAGGTCGAGCCCGAGCCGTTCATCGTCGAGGGCCGCTTCTTCGTGCGCCGCCGACTCGCGACCGGCACGCCCGTCGACGTCGCGGCCACCAACAACCTGCTGCTCGACCTCGCCGCGGTGCGCCGTCAGGGCCTGGTCTTCGACGTCGCGCTCGGGCAGCTCGGCGGCGAGGACACGCTGTTCACCCGCAGCCTGGTCGCGGGCGGCGGCACGATCCTGTGGTGCGCCGAGGCGGTCGTCACCGACGTCGTCCCCGCACACCGGGTCACGCGGCGCTGGGTCGTGCAGCGCGCCTACAGCAGCGGCAACGGCTGGAGCCTCACCTCGGTGATGCTGTCCGCGCGAGGGGCCTCGCGACTGGGCACGCGCCTCCGGCTGTCGGCCAAGGGCGGCGTGCGCGTCGTCGGCGGTCTGGGTCGGTACGCGATCGGCACGGTGACCCGCCCCCTCGGGCGACGGTCGCTGGGGCAACGCGCTCGCGGCGTCCGCACGATGGCCCGGGGCGCCGGCATGGTGGCGGGCGCGTGGGGCGCGGGGTACCGGGAGTACGGCCGCGTCGACGGCTGACCTCACGGGCGGACCCGACGTCCGACGCCTCGGCCTCGGTGGCGGCGATCGCCCGACGGTACGCCGCGACGTGCGCCTCACCGGCACGGTCCCAGTCACGGGCCGACAGATCGGGGCGGGCGTGGTCGTCAAGCCGTGAGGCCGCGTCGAGCGCGGCCGCGGCGGCGTCGGGACCGAGGGCGTCGGCGTACTGCCGGACCCAGTCGGCACCGACCTCGTCGGCCAGGCGGGCGTTGACCTCGTTGGCGGGCACGAGCACGGGCCGCCCGAGCGAGAGGGCCGTCAGCACACCGCCCGAGTTGTGCATCTCGCGATAGGGGAGCACGACGAGCTCGGCCCGGCGCACCACGTCGATGAGGGCTTCGTCGTCGAGGAACCGCAGGGCGAGGCTGACCCGGGGGTCGCCGGCCGCGCGCTGCTCGAGGCCGTGGGCGAGCTCGGGAGTGGAGGGCTTCCCGGCGGCGTGCAGTCGACGGTCGTCGCCAGGCACGCCACGGAAGGCCCGGACGAGGCCGTCGACCCCTTTGTAGCGACGGATGAAGCCGAAGTACGACACCCGGCCGGCCTCGCGCGACGGCCACGGCCAGCGCGCGAACCAGTCGACGTAGTGGCCGTGGGGGATGAGCGCGCCGAGGGCGTCGGGGTGCTCGGGCGTCTCGTCGTTCAGTCGCACCCAGAGCGTGGTGCGTCGCTCGATCCAGCGCAGCAGGACGCGCTCGCGGCGGGAGATGCCGCTCGGCAGCTCGAGGTTGTGCTCGGTGCGGACGATCGGGGTGCGCGTCAGTCGCAGCTTCGTCACCAGGGCGACGGTCAACGCCTGACGCACGAGCGCCTTGAGCGGGCTCTGCCCCGAGACGAGGATCTCGGGCCAGTGCACGTGGAACACGTCGTAACGGCCGAACAGCGCGCCCCTCCAGTCGAAGGTGCGCACCTCGACCCCGGGGACCGCGCCGACGGCGTCCCGGAGCATCACGAGGTAGGGGTTCGTCGTCGGTCGCGGTCGGGGGAACGACTGCTGGACGACGAGCCCGCTCGGGTGCTCCGGGGCGACGTCGGTCACGGCTTGAAGACGCTCAGGTCGTCGAACGAGACCGTCTGCGGGGCGTTGGTGGCGGAGCCCGAGGCGTAGGCGGCCAGGGCCACCGAGCCCGGGGCCTGCAGGCCGGCGAACGTGTCGGTCGTCGAGACGGTCCAGGCCGTGGGCTCGGTCGTGCCGTCGATCCAGACCTTCGCCCGGATCGTCGTCGTGCCGGAGCCGCTGACCTCGAGTCGGACGTTGACCTTGGCGCCCGGCGTGACCGTGCCCGGCACCAGCGTCTCGTTCACCAGGGTGACGTTGGTCGACGTGCCCTTGTACGCGTTGAGAGCGACGACGACGCGTCCGTCCGAGCGATAGCGCAGGGTCGCGCGGTACTCGGAGTTCGTCGCCACCTTGCGGCCCGTGACGTAGACGAACGTGCCGCCTCCGGTCGCCGCCTTGTCGAGGCTGACGCTGGTGCGCAGGTCGCTGTCGGTCGCGCTGACGCCGGTGAGGGCCATCGAGGTGCTCCAGCCGGCGGCGCCCAGGTACTGGGTGCCGACGCCCTTCGCGACCGCGTACTGCGAGGCCTGGCCGGTGCGCGTCCACGCGCCGCCGACGTCGGCCGAACCCCAGCCGTTGCTCGCCGAGCGGCCGAAGCCGTCCTGCGCGACCGCCGTGACCACCGGAGGCGCGGTGACCGTCACCGTGGAGGTGCGGGTACCGGTGGCCCCCTTGTCGTCGGTCACGACGAGGGTCACCGTGTACGTGCCCCCGGTGGCGTAGTCGTGCTTCGCCGTGCTGCCGGTCGCCGTGCCGCCGTCGCCGAAGTCCCAGGCGTAGGTGGCGACGGTGCCGTCGGAGTCGCTCGAGGCGCGTCCGTCGGTGGAGACCGCGAGCTTGTCGGTGGCTGTCGTGAACGACGCCGTGGGGGCCGCGTTGGGGATCGGCGCGACCGTGACGGTTCCCGTCGAGCTGCCCGACGCACCCTTGTCGTCGGTCACCGTGAGGGTCACGGTGTACGTGCCGGCCGCCGCGTACGAGTGCGAGGCGGTCTTCCCGGTGGCGGTGCCGCCGTCCCCGAAGGTCCAGGCGTAGCCGGCCACGGTCCCGTCGGGGTCGGACGACGCCGACGCGTCGGTCGACACCGCCAGGCCCGTCGAGGCGCTCGAGAACGACGCCGTGGGGGCGACGTTCGCCGGCGGGGCCGGGGCGACGGTGACCGTGCCGGTCGAGGTGCCGGTGGCGCCCTCGTCGTCGGTCACCGTGAGGGTCACGGTGTAGGTGCCCGCTACGGCATACGTGTGGTTCGCCGTGGAGCCGGTGGCTGCCGCCGTGCCGTCGCCGAAGTCCCAACGGTACGACGCGATGCTGCCGTCGGGGTCGGTCGAGGCCGTCCCGTCGACGGCGACGACCAGGTGGTCGACGGTCGAGGCGAAGGAAGCGCTGGGCGCCTGGTTCACGCGGGGCGCCGTCACCGTCACGCTCGCGGTCGACGTGCCGACCGCACCCCGGTCGTCCGTCACGGTCAGCGTGACCGTGTAGGTGCCGCCCGCCGCGTAGGTGTGCGAGGGCTTGACCCCCGACGCCGCGGCGCTGCCGTCACCGAAGTCCCAGGCGTACGAGGCGACCGAGCCGTCACCGTCGACCGAGGTGCTGCCGTCGAACGTGGCACCGAGACCGGTGGTCGACGAGGTGAAGGCCGCCGTGGGCGAAGCGTTCGGCTTGTCCGCGCCGAGCGCGTAGTGCTGCGCGACCGTCGTGGCGTCGAGGGGGCGGGCGTAGACCGCGGCCTCGTCGAGGCTGCCGGCCCAGTAGCCCGAGCCCGAGTTCCACGAGCTGTCGCCACCGAGGCGCCAGTACCCGCGGAAGCCGTCCGACCCGGTGGCCTGGTTCGACCCGACCTGGGCGCCGTCGACGTAGAGCTTCATCCCGTCGGGGCCCTGGGTCGCGACCATGTGGTGCCAGCGGCCGTCGTTGTAGCTGGCCGTGCTGCTCGCCAGGTTCATCTGACCGGTCCAGATGCCGAACTGGAGGCGACCGTCCTGCTCCATGTAGACGTGGCGGTCGTAGTTGCCGCTGTAGCCGGTCTGCTGGTTGCCGAAGCCGATCAGCTTGCCACCCGAGGTCGTGGTCGTGTTGAACCAGGTCTCGAGCGAGTAGGTGTTCGGAGCGTCGTACGAGGTGGTGGTCGAGACGCCGCCGGACGAGCCGTCGAACCGCGCCGAGTGACCCGACCCCGACGAGATCGCCGGAGCGTCACCGGTCGTGACGCCGCCGCTCACCAGGCCGTCGGTGCCGACGGGCGAGGAGTCGGCCGCCACGGAGCCCCCGTCGCCGTCGAGGCGGAAGTACGCCTCGGGGTCGTCCTGGAACACCCGGGCACCGTAGGCGTCGGTCGGGGCCTTCGGCAGCCTGCTCGCGCGTCCCGAGGCGACCCACTGGCCGTCGACCTGCTTGCCGCTCAGGGCCGTCGGGTAGATCGACACGTCGTCGATGTCGCCCTGGAAGTACGGGGCGCCGTTCCAGTTGTTGTCGCCGCCGATGCGCCAGAAGCCGGTGTAGTCCTGGCCACTGGTGGTCCCGGCGTCGGTCGCGATCTTCTTGCCGTCGACGTAGAACGACTGGCCGGCCGAGCTCAGCGTGCCGACCACCTGGTGCCACTGGCCGTCGTTGAGCGCGGTCGGGCTCGTGATGATGCGCGACGAGCCGGGGTAGACGCCGAACGACACGCGGCCCTGCGGGTCCATGTAGAGGTGGCGGTCGTACGAACCCGAGAGGCCCGTCCGGTTGCTGCCGAAGCCGACGATCTTGCCGCCGGTCGTCGACGTCGTCCGGAACCACGCCTGCACCGAGAACGTCTGGGGGGCGGTGATGGCCGACGTCGTCGATGAGAGGCCGGTGTCCGTGCCCGAGAAGGTGCTCGAGCCGTCCGAGTCGGTCGACGCCTGGCCGCTGGCCCCGCGTGTCACGCCGGCCTGGGCCTGCTGGTCGTCGAACGCGATCGAGTCGTAGACGGTCGAGCCGCTCTTCTCGCCGAGGCGCCAGAGGGACGTGGCGCCGTCGGCGGACACCTGCTGCTGGTAGGGCGAGGGGGCGGTGGTCGACACCGTCACCGAGACGGTGTCACCGAGGACGGTGTTGCCGAGCGGGTCGGTGGCGCGCACGCGGTAATCGTGCGTGCTGCCCGGCGTGAGCCCCTTGTCGACGAACCCGATGGAGGGGCGTTTCCAGAAGGTCGAGGACGCCGTCGTCGAGTAGACGGGCGTCGTGAGGTTGCCGTCGCGGTAGACCTGGTAGGCCAGGTTGGCGTTGTCGCGGTCCCAGTTGGACTGCCACGCGACCCGGACGCTGCCGGACTCGAGGGAGACGAGGGTGGGCTCGAACAGGGCACCCGAGTACACCGGGCCCTCCTTGTTCGGGGCGATGCTCGACACGGCGAAGCGGGTCAGGCCGTACTGGGCCTTGCCGTTGACCGTCGGGAACTCCCCGCCGTAGACCACGTACTTGTCGTTCGCAGCGACGCTCCACGGGCCCTGGTTCTGGCCGGTGTAGCTGCCGGTGCCGAAGTCGGGGAACCAGTTCAGGATGCTCGGGGCCGGGTTGCCAGCGAAATTGTAGTAGCCCATGGGGTCGTTGGTGACCGTCTGGGTCGCCGAGTCGCTGAAGGCCATCGCCCGCTGGAAGGTCCAGGGGTCGGTCTGCGGCTGGCCGCCGATGTTGCCGCAATAGTGCGGGTGGCCGGCGATGTAGACGGCCGTGCTGTTCGCGGCGACCGAGTAGGTGTCGCCGTGGCAGTCCTCGACCCAGACGAGGTCGCCACCCCAGGTCGACTTGAAGGCACCCTCGAGACGGCCACCGCCGCCGAAGGTGTAACCCGAGCCGTATACGCCGTTCGCCGTGGCGCTCAGGCTGTAGATCGCGGCCTGGCCGCCGCCGTTGCGGATCACGTCGTTGGCCTGGAACGGCAGGTTCGCCGCCGAGGTCGAGTCGACCATGGCGAGACCGTAGCCGGGCTGCGAGGAACCGTTGACCGAGCTGAACGACCCGCCGAGCACGATCTTCGACCCGTCAGGGCTCGCGACCATCGCCAGCACGTCACCACCGGCGATCTGCGGCGCCCAGGCCAGGTTGGTGCCGTTGGACGCCGTCACGGCGGCGGCCTTGGTGCGCGTGTCCTTGCCGATGCTCGAGAAGACGCCGGCGACGTAGACGTTCGGGCCGACCGCGGCGATGGCGTTGACCGTCGCGTTGGTGCCGGGGTTCCAGCTGGTCACCAGGGTGCCCGTCGCCGGGTCGAGGGCGGCGAGGCGGTACTTGGCGACGCCGTTGACCTTCGTGAAGGCGCCACCGATGTAGAGGCGTTTGCCGTCGGGCGAGGCCGCGAGGGCCTTGACCTGGCCGTCGATGACCGGGGCGAAGGTCGTCGAGAGCGCTCCCGAGGTGATGTCGTACGCCAGCAGGTAGCTGCGGGGGACCTCGTTCACACCGGGCGCGGAGCCGGCCGGGCGCGCCTTGGTGAACTTGCCGGCCGCGTAGACCGTGTTGCCGACGATGACCTGCGAGAAGACCGAGCCGTCGATCTGCGGCGTGGGCAGTGCGTCGGCGGTGACGGTCGCCGGCGTCGACGGCGATGTCGGGTCGGCGGGTGCGGAGTCGGCCTGGGCGGGCTGGACTCCGATCAGGACGGACAGGAGCACGGAAGATGCAGCGACGATCGCGGGCAGGCGAAGGCGCGACGAGACGGTTCGTCCCATGGGGGAGCCTCATTCGGGTCGGGTAGGCGACATCGGCATTCGGGTACCGATGGCTTGACGACTATAAGGTCCCCCCAAGGGGGGACAATGGCCCCCGTTCTGGGTACAGGGGTTCTACGAGGTCGATCCCTCGAAGACGACGACGGGCACGTCGACGGCGTAGTCGAAGGTCAGCCGCAGGTCGTCCTGTGCGTCCGCGGGCACGGCGAACACGAAGACTCCCGTGGCGGTGGCACCGGCCGCGACCGAGGCCGGGAACGAAGAAGTCCCGGTCGAGAACGTGTTGGCCGGTGTCCGACCGGTGCCGTAGGCCAGGTTGACGACCACGGTCGACAGGTCGACGGGAGCCGTCGACGCGTTGTACACCTCGAGCTCGGCGCGGACCGCCGGTCCCGACACCTCACCCGGCAGCGCGGCCTCGCCCTCGACCCCGTCCAGGCTTTTCACCCGGACCGTCACCCCGTCGACGACGGCGGGCGACTCGTCGAGGCCGACGGGTGGCGACTCGGGTGTGTCGGGGCC
>NZ_LHOZ01000012.1:0-10722 GCF_001297205.1 Frigoribacterium sp. RIT-PI-h
CCCCCCGTGAGGACCCACACCGCCCCCTCCGCCAGTTCCCGCCGACCGTCCGGGCGCAGTGGCTCGACCTCTGGCCCGCCCTCGCCGACGAGTCGGGTGACGCCCTGCGCCCCGAGTTCGCCGCCGACCACGTCCACCTCACCGAGGCCGGCTACCAGGCCTGGTTGGGCGAGCTGCAGCCCGCCCTCGAGCGCCTGCGCGACGAGCCGCCGATGAGCCGCCCGATCAGCGTGCTCGACGTCGCCTACGACATCGAGTAGGCGGTGCCCACCCCCCCCGCCCCCGCGTTCACGCGTCCGGCCCTGGCTCCCGGCTTGATCGCGGCCATCGCGTTGCTCGCCGGGACCGCGTTGCTCGACTCCGACGTCTTCACCGTGTTCCGGTACGTCGTGTCGATCTTCGCCTTGATCGTCCTCGTGTTCGCCTACCGGGGTCGGCTCTGGTGGGCGTTGCCGTTGCTCGCCGCCGTGGCCGTCCTCTGGAACCCGGTGTTCGTGGTGCCCGCCCAGCCCGAGCTCTGGCAGGGCCTGCAGTTCGTCGCCGCCGCGCTCATGATCGCGGTCGGGGTGCTCGTGAAGGTGCCGACCGAGGCCGCGACGACCACGAAGTCCGCCTCGGCCCGGGGGCGCCGCTGACCGTCGAGGGCGGCGGATCCTCCGGGGTGCCTCCGACCCCGTAAAATGCCGAGGGTGCGCCCGCCCGCCCGAGGCCCGCACGGAAGGTTGAGTCTGCATGGCCACGGAGATCCCCGGTACGTCAGAGATGGTCGGCACGTCCGAGAGCCCTCTGCTGACCCCTCGTCACCGCGCCGGTGGTCTCGACCGAGAGGACGTCGTGGTCCGCAAGGGGCAGTTCACGCTCCTGAACGGTCACCTCACGCCCCAGCAGTCGATGATCGAGGACCTCCTCTACATCCGTCGGGTGCTCGACGCCGCCCAGGTGCCCTTCCTGCTCGTGCGCGGCAACGACATCCGCCCCGTGATCGCCGTCGACACGGTGCACCGTGACCGCTTCACCGCCGCCATGATCGCGGCCTCGGCCACCGAGCCCTTCTACGCCAAGCCCCGCAAGGGTCAGGCGTCCCTCGTCGTCGAGGGTGGTCTCGAGCTCGAGGCAGAACGGGTCTTCCGCGTCTACCGGCCCCGGGTCGAGCCCATCGGCCGCCTCCGTTACGGTGCGGGCACGGCCGTGCAGGTCGAGTTCTGGATCATCACCGACGACGAGATCCTCGCCCCGACCGAGAACGCGCTGATGCGCACCGAACTGCCCCGTGCCGAGGCCGTCGAAGAGACGGTCGAGCGGTACGGCATCGAGTGGCCCACCCTCGAGCACATGTTCGACGACCACGCCACCGACATCACCTTCGACATCGACATCGTCTTCTCGTGGGTCGACGGCAACTCGATCGAGTACCAGCGTGCCCGCGCCGCGCAGGCCAAACGCCACGTGGTCGGCGAGGGTGACGACTCGGCAGCCCGGTTCCGTCAGATCGACGAGCTCAAGTACGCCCTGCGGTCGGTCTACATGTTCGCGCCGTGGGTCCGCAACATCTACATCGCGACCGACTCGCCCGTGCCCGAGTGGTTGGGCGAGCACCCCCGTGTCCGCGTCGTGCGCAGCGAGGAGTTCTTCAGCGACCTCTCGATGCTGCCGACGCACAACTCGCAGGCCGTCGAGTCGCAGCTGCACCACATCGAGGGGCTCAGCGAGCACTTCCTGTACTCGAACGACGACATGTTCTTCGGCCGACCCGTCGCGCCGAGCATGTTCTTCTCGCCGGGCTCCGTCACGAAGTTCATCGAGGCCGACACGCGCATCGGGCTCGGGCACAACAACATCGACCGCAGCGGGTTCGAGAACGCCGCCCGCGTCAACCGCCGTCTGCTGCAGCAGCGCTTCGGGCGAGTCCTCACCCGCCACCTCGAACACACCGCCGCACCTCTGCGCCGCAGCGTCCTGTTCGAGATGGAGCACGAGTTCGCCGACGAGTTCGCCGCCACGGCCGGCAGTCCGTTCCGTGCCAAGGAGAACATCTCGGTCACGAACTCGCTCTACCACTACTACTCGCTGATGACGGGTCGGGCGATCGTGCAAGAGAACGCGAAGGTCAGCTACATCGACACCACGATGGTGTCGGGGCTGGCGTCGTTGTCCGAGGTGCTCAAGAAACGCGCGTTCGACTTCTTCTGCCTCAACGACGGCAGCTTCCCCGAGGTCACCGACGAAGAACGGACCGCCACGGTCACGGACTTCCTCGAGCGGTACTACCCGTTCCCGGCGCCGTGGGAGAAGGACGAGATGCAGCGCGTCGCCCTCGAGAACGCCGAGCAAGACCGACGGGCACTCGGTGCCGAGGCGGCTCAGTCGGGCGAGGCGACCGGATCGTCGTCGCACCGGGGGCTCGAGGGCTCGGACTGACGCAGGTCGTGCCCGAAGGTGCGGCCCGTGGAGTCGGCGTCGCTCGTGCCGTCCGTCAGGACGTCGAGGTGCCGAAGCGGGCCGCCTGCTCGCCCGAGAGGGCTGCGTCGAGACGACCGAGCATGTCGGCACCCATCGTCGGCAGGTCGTCCAGCCGGAACCACCGTGCCTCGGTGTTCTCGCCGTCCGCCGGGGAGGGCTCGCCCGAGACGTAGCGCATGACGAAGGTGTGGTCGAGGTACCGCGCGCGGTCGCCGTTCGGGTAGACGACCTCGCCGGTCACCCCGATGGACGCCAGCCGCTCGGGGACGACGTGCAGGTCGGCTTCCTCGAGGGTCTCGCGGACCGCGGCGTCGGCAGGGTGCTCGCCCGGGTCGACGATGCCCGTCACCGGCGTCCAGGCGCCGGTGTCGGCTCGGCGCACCAGCAGCGTCTCGTCACCGCGGACGACCACCGCGGTCACACCGGCCAGCCACAACGGTGCCGTGCCGATCTTCTCGCGCAGGGACAGGACGAAGTCGGGGGTGGCCATGTCAGCACCCTACCGACGGCCCGCCGTAGGCTGACCGCATGCGACTGCCCTGGACCCTTCACGGCTCGGACGTGCGGCGCATCTCCGACATGGCGGGCGAGTCGGTGCTGTTGGCCGGTGGGGGCAGGGCGATCCTGCTGCAACTCGCGAACCCCGGGGTGGGGCACGGCGTCGCCGAGCACAGCGACTTCGTCGAGCGTCCGTTGTCGCGGCTGCACGGCACCATGACGTACCTCTACTCCATCGTCTTCGGCACCCCGTCCGAGGTCGCTCACGTCCGTCGGGTCGTCGGTCGGGCGCACCGTCCCGTCCACGGCGGCGAGTCCTCGTCGGTGCGGTACGACGCATTCGACCCCGGGCTGCAGCTCTGGGTCGCGGCGACCCTCTACGACTCGGCCCTGCAGCTGTTCGAGCGGGTGCACGGTCCGATCGACCCGGCCCACGCCGAGACCGTCTACCAGGACTACGCCCTCGTGGGCACGTCGTTGCAGATGCCGCGAGAGCTGTGGCCGGCCGACGTCGCATCGTTCCGGCGGTACTGGGACGACGCCGTCGAACATCTCGTGGTGGACGACGTCACCCGTCGGGTCGCGCACGAGCTGTTGCACCCGACGACGGGGCCGTGGTGGCTGAGAGCGGTGATGCCGCTCGCCCGGCTCGTCACCGCGGGGTCCCTGCCGAGCGGTGTCCGAGACGACTTCGGGCTCCCGTGGTCGACCGGCGCCCAGCGTCGCTACGACCGGGTGATGCGCGTCACGGCCGTCGTCGTCCCGCATCTGCCCCCGCGCCTCCGTCATGTGCTCCGTGACGGGTACCTGCGCCGGCTGCGCTCGGCGATGGCAGCCGAGGCGCGCACGCCCGCGCGCGGCTGACCTGACCCGTCGCCGGCGTCGACCCTGCACCTCCCGCCTCCTGTCACGGCGGCTTCGCCCCCCGTCGGCAACTCCTGCCTCCTGTCACGGCGATCGCAGGCAGGGGCGTGTCGGCGTCGTCCGAGCGACGTGAAGCAGGAATTGCCGACGGTGCGCGAGGCCGGCCGCGGCGGGCGGGACCGGGACGGCGGGCGGCGCCGGGACGGCAGGCGGAACCTACCCAGCGGGCCAGTGCAGCTCGGCAGGGTCGGGGCGGTGGCGGGAGGACCGCCCCGTCAGAGCGTGTCGATCGGCCCCGTCAGCGTGAGGTCGCGCGACACGACGGGCACCGGGGCCGTGTGGGGCGCACGAGGGGGGGGGGGGGCCGGGGCGCGGCGCCCGCCGGCGACGGCGAGCCGCTCGGCGACCACGTCCGCGGGCACGTACTCGCCCACGGTCTCGTAGGTGCCGATCGGCACGACCGAGTGCACGACCGTGCCCTCGTAGACGTGCACCAGGTTGAACGCCTGGGCGCCGTCTCGGCCGCGGGGGCCGCCGCCGGCCACGTTGAGGTCTTGTGTGTAGCAGGTGGCCGACGCGACCGAGACGGGCACGCCCGCGAAGGGGGCGTTGGTCGAGTAGTGCAGGTGCCCGGCGATGATGGAGCGGACGTCGCTGCCCTCGATCACCTCGGCCAGAGCCGCCTGGTCGCGCAGCTCGACGAGCGCCGTCAGGTCTTGCACGCTCGGGACCGGCGGGTGGTGCATGGCGATGATGGTGCCGTCGGGGGCGTCGGTCGAGAGCTCTTCGGCCAGCCAGTCGAGCTGGTCACCGGACAGTCGGCCGAAGTGGTGGCCCGGCACGGTCGTGTCGAGGGTGATGACGCGCAGGCCGTTGACGTCGTAGACGAGATCGACGGGTCGCTGCGAGGGCAGCTGACCGAAGAGCTCGGACCGGAACGCGCTGCGGTCGTCGTGGTTGCCCATGGCCCAGATCACCTGGGCGCCGAGCCGCTCGGCCACGGGCTCGATCAGGGCGCGGAGCTTGCGGTACGCGTCGGGCTCGCCCTTGTCGGCGAGGTCGCCGGTGAAGACGATGGCCTCGGGCCGCCCGTCGGACGCTTCGATCTCGTCCATGATCTGACGCAGTCGGGCCTCGCTGTCGACCGCGCCGTAGAGGTCACGGTCACCGCCGACGAGGTGCGTGTCGCTGAGGTGCAGGATGAAGTGGTTCGGCCTGGGGTGTTCGGCCGTCCGGAGATCCATGGTTCTCTCATTCGATGTCGCCGACGCGGGCTCGGGGCGAGACCCTCGTTGTTGATTCGTCACCAGTCCATCACCCGTTTGCCATGAGTGGGGTGAACGTGTGCGCGCGTTTCGGTGAACGGTCGACGAACGGACCGCATTCCCGAGCGACGACGCTAGCCCGGCACACGGGACGACGCGACCCCCAGGAGGCGGGGGTCGCGTCGTCGGCGCAGCGGACGGTCCGAGGCGTCAGGGCTTGAGGACGACCTTGATGCAGCCGTCCTCCTTGTTCTTGAAGACGTCGTACATGGCGGCGGCCTCGGAGAGCGGCACCGGGTGGGTGACGAGGTCCTCGGTGCCGAGCGGGTCGGTGGGGTCCTCGACGAGCGGCATCAGCGTGTCCATCCACTTCTGGACGTTGCACTGGCCCATCTTGATGGTGATCTGCTTGTCGAACAGCGTGAGGAAGGGCGTGGGGTCGGCCGTGCCGCCGTAGACCCCGCTGAGCGAGACGGTGCCGCCGCGGCGGACGATCTCGAAGGCGAGGTGCATGGCGCCGAGGCTGTCGATGCCGGCCTTCTGCATGACGGCCTGGCCGATCGAATCGGGCAGGGCCGCGGCGAACTTCTGCACGAGGCCGATGCCGGCGTGCTCGTGGGCCTCCATGCCGACGGCGTCCACGACGGAGTCGGGACCGCGGTCGTCGGTCATGCGCTTGACGACGTCGGCGACGTCCTTCGTCAGGTCGAGGACCTCGACACCGTGGCGCTCGGCCATGGCGCGACGCTCGGGCACCGGGTCGATGCCGATGACGCGGTAGCCGCGGTACTTGCCGATGCGCGAGGCGAACTGGCCGACGGGGCCGAGGCCCAGCACGACGAGGGTGCCGCCCTCGGGCACCTGGGCGTACTCGACGCCCTGCCACGCGGTCGGGAGGATGTCGCTGAGGAACAGGTAGCGCTCGTCGGGGAGGTCGGCCCCGACCTTGACGAGGTTGAAGTCGGCACGGGCGATGCGGAGCTGCTCGGCCTGGCCACCGGGGACCTGGCCGTAGAGCTTGCTGAAGCCGTAGAGGGTCGCGCCCGAGTCGTACTCGGTGACCTGGGTGGTCTCGCACTGCGAGAAGAGTCCACGGTCGCACATGAAGCAGTGGCCGCAGGCGATGACGAACGGGACGACGACGCGGTCGCCGACCTTGATGCGGCTGACGTCGGGGCCGACCTGGGTGACGACGCCCATGGTCTCGTGGCCGCGCACGTCGCCCTTGTCGAGGAACGCGCCGAGCGCGTCGTAGAGGTGCAGGTCGCTTCCGCAGATGGCCGCCGAGGTGACCTTGATGACCGCGTCTCCGGGTTCGATGATCGTGGGGTCGGGGACGTCTTCGATGGAGACGTTGGTGACGGACTGGTACGTGAGTGCCTTCATGTGTCCCGTCTACGCCCCTCGGTGCCGTGCCTCCTGAACGAGGGGTACGGCGGGCACGCAAAAGCCCCGGGGCGGCCGGACCTGGGCCCGACCGCCCCGAGGCGGATGCTGCGTGTGGTGTCGCTCAGGCGACGGTCGTCGCGGAGGCGACGATGTTGACGACCTTGCGGCCGCCCTTGGCGCCGAACTCGACCGAGCCGGGAGCGAGGGCGAACAGGGTGTCGTCGCCGCCGCGGCCGACGTTGACGCCGGGGTGGAAGTGGGTGCCGCGCTGACGGACGATGATCTCGCCGGCGAGGACGACCTGGCCGCCGAAGCGCTTCACGCCGAGGCGCTGTGCGTTCGAGTCACGACCGTTGCGGGTGGACGATGCGCCCTTTTTGTGTGCCATGTGGTGTCAGCCCCTTAGTTGGTGGTGATCGAGGTGATCTTGACGCGGGTCAGGTCGGCACGGAAGCCCATGCGACGCTTGTAACCGGTCTTGTTCTTGTAGTTCTGGATGACGATCTTCGGGCCGCGCAGGTCGTTGAGGACCTCGCCCTCGACCGTGACCTTGGCCAGGTCGTCGCCCGACAGGATGGTGTCGCCGTCGACGTGCAGGACGGGGACGAACGAGACGGTGTCGGCGGTCGCGGCCTTGAGGCGGTCGACGGTCAGGATCGTGCCGACCTCGACCTTCTCCTGACGGCCACCGGCGCGCACGATTGCGAAAGCCATGGGAACTCCAAAAAAATGTGGGGGATGTGACGCCCGGACTGCCGGACGACGTCGTGGTGCCACGAGGGCAACTTGGATAGTCTTTCACAAATGTCACGACCGATCAAACTTCGCCGCCCGCCGCAGTTCCCGGCCGAGATCGTCGACGACGCCCGCGAACGCCTGCTCGACCTGCTCGACGACCTGGGGACGCTCACCACCGACCACGCCGACGACATCGAGGTCTGGGGCTCGGCCGTCACGGCCGCCGGTTGGGAGATCGCGAGCCTCGGCCAGTGGCTCGGCCTCGAGGGCGAGGCGGTGTTGCTGCTGGGCGGCGCGTCGTACCCCGAGATCGCCGAGCACCAGGGCACGAGCGCGTCGGCCGTGTACGCCCGTGTCGGCCGGTCGCTCACGCTCGCTCCCTACGCACACGCCTCCGGTGCCGACGGGGCGACCACCCGCGTCTCGGCCGAGGGCCTCGACCAGGCCCGGGCCGAGTACGACCAGGAGGCGCGGGCCGGCGACCCGACGGGCGTCACCCCGGCGGCCGCGCCCGTCGGTGACTCGCTGGCCGACCGCGTGCCCGAGGTGCTGCGGGCCGGCGCCCGCCGAACGACCGAGATCGTCGCCGCCCTGCCGGACTACCGGCGCAGCAGCGTGCTGTCGACGCTGAGCGTCCTGGCCCGGCAGGGAGTGGTCGAACGGGTGGGGCACGGCGTCTACGCCCTGCCCCACCCGCCGACCGACTGACCCCGCGGGCGGCGCCCCCGATAAGTCCGGGGGGAGGGCCACCGCCTCGTCGAGTCCGAACGCCCGCAGCTCGGCGTCCGTGAGCATCCGGGACCGGATCAGGAAGCGTTTCCCTTCAGGACTCTCGACCGAGAACCCGGCCCCGCGGCCGGGGACGACGTCGATCGTGAGGTGCGTGTACTTCCAGTACTCGAACTGGCTGCGCGACATGTAGACCTCGATCGGTTCGATCCCGTCGACGTGCAGGTCGCCGAGGTGGACGTCGACGGCCCCCACCCGGAAGAACCCCACGGGGTAGCACATCGGCGACGAGCCGTCGCAGCAGCCTCCCGACTGGTGGAACATCAGCGGGCCGTGCTGGGCCGTCAGGTCGACGAGGAAGGTCGCTGCCTCCGGTGAGACGTCGACCCGGGAGGGGATGGCGGCGACCGCCCCGGAGGCGGGGGCGGGCGTGACCTCGCCGACCCGCGCCTCCTCGGCTGCTGCCGCTGCCGGCGCCGCAGGGGCCGTCTGCTCGGGCGTCATCAGAAGAAGCCCATCGGACCGTCCGCGTAGCTGACCACCAGGTTCTTCGTCTGCTGGTAGTGGTCGAGCATCATCTTGTGGTTCTCGCGACCGATGCCGGACTGCTTGTAGCCGCCGAACGCCGCCCCGGCCGGGTACTGGTGGTAGGTGTTCGACCAGACGCGACCGGCCTGGATGTCGCGGCCGGCCCGGTAGAGCTGGGCGCCGTTGCGGCTCCAGACCCCGG
This sequence comes from Frigoribacterium sp. RIT-PI-h, assembly GCF_001297205.1. Taxonomy (NCBI): domain Bacteria; kingdom Bacillati; phylum Actinomycetota; class Actinomycetes; order Micrococcales; family Microbacteriaceae; genus Frigoribacterium; species Frigoribacterium sp. RIT-PI-h. The sequence continues at coordinate 8,674 of NZ_LHOZ01000012.1, forward strand.
CACCGAGGCCGTACAGGGTGTCGTTGGCGATCTTGATGGCGTCGTCGTAGTCGCTGAAGCTCGTCAGCGACAGGACGGGGCCGAAGATCTCCTCCTGGAAGATGCGCATCGAGTTGCGGCCCTCGAAGATCGTCGGGTTGACGTAGTAGCCCTCGGTCAGGTCACCGCCCAGGTCGGCACGGTCGCCGCCGAGCAGCAGCGTCGCGCCTTCCTGCTTGCCGATGTCCATGTAGCTGAGGATCTTCTCGAGCTGGTCGTTCGACGCCTGGGCGCCGATCATCGTGTCCATCGAGAGCGGGTTGCCCTGCTTGACCTTCTTCACGCGCTCGACGCCGTCGGCGGTGAACTGGTCGTAGATCGACTGTTGCACGAGCGCCCGGCTCGGGCAGGTGCAGACCTCGCCCGAGTTGAGGTTGAAGAACGAGAAGCCCTCGAGCGCCTTGTCGTAGAAGTCGTCGCGTTCGTCCGCGACGTCGGCGAAGAAGACGTTCGGGCTCTTGCCGCCGAGCTCGAGCGTGACCGGGATGAGGTTCTCGCTCGCCATCTGCATGATCAGGCGTCCGGTCGTGGTCTCGCCCGTGAACGCGATCTTGCGGATGTTCGGGTGGCTCGCCAGGGGAGCTCCGGCCTCGACGCCGAAGCCGTTGACGATGTTGAGGACGCCGGCGGGCAGGAGGTCCTTGATGAGGTCCATGAAGACGTGGATGGACGCAGGGGTCTGCTCGGCCGGCTTGAGGACGACACAGTTGCCGGCCGCGAGGGCGGGAGCGAGCTTCCAGACGGCCATGAGCAGCGGGAAGTTCCAGGGGATGATCTGACCGACCACGCCGAGCGGTTCGTGGAAGTGGTAGGCGACGGTGTCGGCGTCGATCTCGCCGGTGGAACCCTCTTGTGCCCGGATGGCGCCGGCGAAGTAGCGGAAGTGGTCGATCGCGAGCGGCACGTCGGCGGCGAGCGCCTCGCGGATGGGCTTGCCGTTGTCCCAGGTCTCGGCGACGGCGAGCATCTCGAGGTTCGCCTCCATGACGTCGGCGATCCTGTTGAGGATCAGCGCGCGCTGGGCGATCGTCGTCTTCTTCCACGAGTCGAAGGCCCGCCACGCGGCTTCGACGGCCCGGTCGACGTCGGCCGCGTTGCCCCGGGCGACCTCGGTGAAGACCTTGCCGTTCACGGGGCTCGGGTTCTCGAAGTACCGACCGCTCCCCGGGGCGACGTACTCGCCGCCGATGAAGTGGTCGTAGCGGGTCTTGAAGACCACCTTCGCGTCGGGCTGTCCCGGGGCGGCGTAGGTGTTCGGAGGAGTGGTGACGGTCATGACGGTCCCTTTCGACGACGGTGTCGGGTCGGCGGCGGGGGTCGCCCGCCGGTGGCGGCAGGCTACGTCGGGGGAGGTTGCATCGGGTTGCGCGTCAGGGCCCGCGGGCGGGCGGGGCCTCGGGGTTCCGGGGCCGAGGGATTTCGGAGGCGCGGGGCGCGAGGGCGCGTCAGGCCCGGTTCTCGAGGGCCTCGAGGTGCGCGACGAGGTGCGTCCGCCGGGGCGACGCCGGGGGGAGTCGACGCAGCAGCTCGAGCAGGACGCGGACGTCGTCGCGCCCCGCGGTCGACTCGGCGTACGCCATCAGGGTGTCGATCGAGCCGCCCGTGAGGACCGCGTCCCGGACGGTCGCGGCGACTTCGGCCCGCAACGCGACGACGCCGGGCGCCGTGGACGAGGGGAGGGCCGGGCCCGTGCCGGCCCGCACGGCCGCGCGGTGGGCGCCGCGGTCGACGAGCCCGACGAGCGTGTCGAGGTCGAGCGTCACCGGGCGGGGCAGTCGGTACGGGCGCGACAGCGGGACCAGCGTCGGGTCGAGGGCCTCGACGACGTGGCGGAGGCGGACCATCTCGGGCCGCAGGGGGGACACCGCGTCGACGTCGCCGTAGACCGCGTCGGCCAACTCGTGCGCCGTGTAGCCGGCGGGGCGGGGGGGGAGCAGGGCCAGGGTCTCGGGGTGCCGGGCACCCAGCGCCGAGCCACCGGCCCCGCCCGTGAGGACCGCCGCCGCGCGG
>NZ_LHOZ01000030.1:0-10386 GCF_001297205.1 Frigoribacterium sp. RIT-PI-h
CAGCCACGCCGTCATCCGCAGGGCTCGGCCGGGCGGGGGATGCCCCCGGACACCACGGGCCCCGAGCCTGGGGCGATGCGGCCACCCCTCAGCATGCCGACGACAGGACGCACGCGATGATCGACGCCCGGAACCTCACCAAGATCTACGGAGACAAGCGCGCGCTCGACGCCCCCACCTTCACGGTCCGCCCCGGTCTCGTCACCGGGTGCCTCGGCCCGCACGGCGCCCGCCAGCCCACCACCCTCCGCCTTCACGCGCGGCCCGCGCGCCCCACGCCAAGGCACCCCCGCGCACGGTGACGGGCCAGCAGCCGCCCCCCCTGTGCATGGCGCGCCACGATGGGGCCCGGTCCGGGCGGCGGGTGGAGGGCCGCCTGGTGGCGCCGGGGCCGGCCTGGGCGGGGGAGAGCAGCGCAGACGGCCGTGGCCGCGCCTCCGGTAGGAGGCGCGGCCACGGCCGTGCGGGCGGGGGCCGTCTACAGGTCGAGCGCCTCGGCGATCAAGGCCGCCTGTTGCACCGCGCTCGCCTTGTTCGACCCGGCGGCCGGCGAGGCCGACGCGGGACGCGACGCGACGCGGATCTGTCGGTCGAGGTGCTTCTGCAGCTCGAGAACGACGAACGGCCAGGCTCCCTGGTTCTCGGGCTCTTCTTGCGCCCAGACGAGCTCGGCGGACGGGTAGCGGTCGAGCACGCGACGGATCTCGTCGAGCGGCAGCGGGTAGAGCTGCTCGAGGCGGACGAGCGCGACGTCGTTCTGCACGCCCCGCTTGTCGAGCTCGGTCGAGAGGTCGTAGTGGATCTTGCCGCTGTGCAGCACGACGCGCTTCGTCGACTCGGGCTCGGACACCCGGGTGCAGTCGAGCACCGGCTCGAAGCGCCCCGAGGTGAACGCGTCGACCCCGCTGGTCGCTCCGCGCAGCCGCAGCATGGCCTTCGGGGTGAAGACCACGAGCGGACGACGCGGGCGGGCGTAGGCCTGACGGCGCAGCAGGTGGAAGTACGACGCAGGCGTCGACGGCCGGGCGATCGTCATGTTGTCCTCGGCGCAGAGCTGCAGGAAGCGCTCCATGCGGGCGGACGAGTGGTCGGGGCCCTGGCCCTCGTAGCCGTGCGGCAGCAGCAGCACGACGCTCGAGCGCTGGCCCCACTTCTGCTCGGCCGACGAGATGAACTCGTCGATGACCGTCTGGGCGCCGTTGCTGAAGTCGCCGAACTGGGCTTCCCACAGCACGAGCGCGTCGGCCCGCTCGACCGAGTAGCCGTACTCGAAGGCCATCGCCGCGTACTCGCTGAGCAGCGAGTCGTAGATCCAGAGCTTCGCCTGGTTGTCGGCGATGTTCTGCAGCGGCAGCCACTCCTGGCCGTTCTCGCGGTCGTGCAGCACCGAGTGCCGCTGCACGAAGGTGCCACGACGGCTGTCCTGACCTGCGAGGCGCACGGGCGTGCCCTCGGTCAACAGCGACCCGAAGGCGAGCAGTTCGGCGAAGGCCCAGTCGATGCCGCCGTTGCGGCTCATGTCGACGCGCTTCTTCAGCAGCTGCTGCAGCTTGGGGTGCACCGAGAACCCGGCCGGCGGGTTGTCGTGTGCGTCCCCGATGTCGTGCACGAGCTCGAGCGAGACCCCCGTGGTCTCGGGCTCGCCCCGGGCGTCGTCCTGCTGGGCCACGGGCCGCTCGAGGTCGGCGACGTCGCCGTCGTCGCTCGTGACGACCGGGATCGACCCGGTCTGCGCGGCGTGCGTCTCGGCGAAGGCGCGCTCGAGGCGCTCCTGGAAGTCGCGGTGGGCACCGTCGTACTCGTCTTGCGTGATGTCGCCGCGGCCGACGAGGGCCTCGGTGTACAACGTGCGCACCGAACGCTTCTGCTCGATGAGGTTGTACATCAGCGGCTGGGTCATCGAGGGGTCGTCGCCCTCGTTGTGGCCGCGTCGGCGGTAGCACACGAGGTCGATGACGATGTCGCGCTTGAACTGCTGACGGTACGAGAACGCCAGCTCGGCGACGCGGGCCACGGCCTCGGGGTCGTCACCGTTCACGTGGAAGATCGGCGCCTGGATCGTCTTGGCGACGTCGGTGGAGTACACCGACGTGCGCGACTCGGACGGCGGAGTCGTGAAGCCCACCTGGTTGTTGATCACGATGTGGATAGTGCCGCCCACGCGGTAGCCGCGCAGCTGCGACATCTGCAGCGTCTCGACCACGACGCCCTGGCCGGCCATGGCCGCGTCGCCGTGGATGAGGATCGGCAGCGTGCTGAAGGCCCCGGGCGTGCCCCGGTCTTGCTTGGCCCGCACGATGCCCTCGAGCACGCCGTCGCCGGCCTCGAGGTGCGACGGGTTCGCGGCGAGGTACACGGGGATCGTCTCGCCGACCGCACTCGTGAACTCGCCCTCGGTGCCGAGGTGGTACTTGACGTCGCCCGAGCCCTGGACGGTCTTGGGGTCTTGCGTGCCCTCGAACTCGCGGAAGATCTGGCCGTAGGTCTTGCCAGCGATGTTCGTCAGCACGTTGAGGCGGCCACGGTGGGCCATGCCGATCGCGACCTCGTCGAGGCCCTCGCGGGCGGCGTGCTGCATGACGGTGTCGAGCAGCGAGATGGTGGACTCGCCGCCCTCGAGGCTGAACCGCTTCTGGCCGACGTACTTGGTCTGCAGGAAGGTCTCGAAGGCCTCGGCCTCGTTGAGCTTGGCGAGGATGCGCATCTGCTCGTCGTGCGAGGGCTTCGTGTACGGCACCTCGAGGTGGTCCTGGATCCACTTGCGCTGTGCCGGGTCCTGGATGTGCATGTACTCGACGCCGATGGTGCGGCAGTACGAGTCGCGCAGGATGCCGAGGATGTCGCGGAGCAGGGCGTGGGTGCGGCCGCCCAGGCCGCCGGTGACGAACTCGCGGTCGAGGTCCCAGAAGGTGAGTCCGTGGCTCTCGATCGCCAGGTCGGGGTGCGTGCGCTGGCGGTACTCGAGCGGGTCGATGTCGGCCATCAGGTGGCCGCGCACGCGGTAGCTGTTGATCAGCTCTTGGACGCGGGCCGTCTTGCTGACGCGCTCGGCCAGGTTGACGTTGATGTCGGCGTTCCAGTGGATCGGCTCGTACGGGATGCGCAGCGCCGCGAAGATGTCCTCGTAGAAGCCGCGCTGCCCGATCAGCAGCTCGTGGACCTTCTTGAGGAACTCGCCCGAGCCGGCACCCTGGATCACCCGGTGGTCGTAGGTGCTGGTCAGCGTGATGGTCTTGCCGATGCCCAGCTCGACGAGCGTCTTCGAGGCCGAGCCCTGGAACTCGGCCGGGTAGTCGAGCGCGCCGGCGCCGATGATGGCCCCCGCGCCCTTCATCAGGCGGGGCACGCTGTGCACGGTGCCGATGCCGCCGGGGTTGGTCAGCGAGATCGTGTTGCCCTGGAAGTCGGCGGCGGCGAGCTTGTTGTCGCGGGCCCGCTTGACGATGTCCTCGTAGGCGGTGAGGAACTCGCCGAAGTGCATCTCTTCGGCCTTCTTGATACCGGGCACGAGCAGGGCGCGGGTGCCGTCGGGCTTCGGGATGTCGATGGCGAGGCCGAGGTTGACGTGCGCGGGGGTGACCACCGACGGCTTGCCGTCGACCTCGTCGTAGAAGACGTTCTGGCTGGGGAACTCTTTCAGCGCCTGGACGAGCGCCCAGCCGATGAGGTGCGTGAACGAGACCTTGCCGCCGCGGGCGCGCTTGAGGTGGTTGTTGATGACGATGCGGTTGTCGATCATCAGCTTCGCCGGGATCGTGCGGACGCTCGTCGCGGTGGGCACGGTGAGGCTGGCGTCCATGTTCGTGGCGAGCGACTTGGCCATGCCGCGCAGCGGCGAGACGACGTTCTCGGCCTCGGGCGTGGGCTGCTCGCCGGGAGTCGCGGGCTTCGCCTTGGCCTTGTCGGGCACCTGGGCCGGGATCGGCTTCGCCGCCGGCTCGACCGAGGTCGTGCGGGCGGCGGCCTTCTGGCCGGCGGCTGCAGCGGCCGCGGGTGCCGGGGCATCGGCTGCCGGCGCGGCAGCAGACGACGCAGGAGGCGCGGCTGCGGTCTCGACGGACGGTGCGGCCGGCGACGTGGGGGCGGAGCCGCCCTCGGGCGGCGTGTAGGCCTCGAGGATCGGCCACCACGACTCGTCGACCGAGTTCTTGTCGACCACCCACTGCTCGTAGAGCTCGTCGACGAGCCACTCGTTGGCCCCGAACTCGGCTGCAGCGCCGTCGTCAGTTGTACCGGTCACGTGGCTTGACACAGCCGATCGCCCACTCTCCGTTGATTGTTGATCAGTGCGTGGGCTGCGACGCCCACCTCTGCCAGCTTAAGCGCAAACGGCTGGTCCTCGGCGGGACGACTCACAGGGATTACCGTGGACCCATGCGGTTCTACGAGACGACCCCCACGCACGATCTGACCTACTCCGACGTGTTCCTCGTCCCGAGCCGGTCGTCGATCACCAGCAGGCTCGACGTGTCCCTCGCCCCGGGCGACGGCACGGGGGCCACGATCCCGATCGTGTCGGCCAACATGAACTCGGTCACGGGCCCTCGCCTGGCGGCGACCCTGGCCCGTCGCGGCGGCCTCGGCGTGCTGCCGCCGGACCTGCACCTGCAAGACCTCGACGCCGCCATCCGCTGGGTCAAGGCCCAGCCCGTCGACTACGCCACGCCCTACTCGCTCGACGCGGGCCAGACCGTCGAACAGGCGCTCTCCGTCGTCCCGGCCGTCGAGGGCCACGGCATCGTGCTGCACGACGGCACGGGGGCGTACCTGGGCTGCATCGCCACCTCCCGCCTGGCCACGGCCCCGCGGGACGCGGTGCTCGGCGACCTGCTGCACGGCGCCCTGACCTCGCTCGACGCCGACGACGTCGACAGCCCGCGCGACGCGTTCGACCGCATGGTGGCGGCCGACATCCACTTCGCCCCGGTGCTTCGGCACGGTCAGGTCGTCGGCACGGTGAGCCGCAAGAGCGCGCTGCGGTCGACGATCTACCAGCCCGCCGTCGACGCCGACGGTCGGCTGCGCGTCGCCGCGGCGATCGGCATCAACGGCGACGTCGCGGGCAAGGCGAAGGCCCTCGCCGCGGCGGGCGTCGACATGCTCGTGATCGACACCGCGCACGGCGACCAGGACGGCATGATCCGGGCCGTCCAGGCGGTGTCCGCCCTCGACCTGGGCCTGCCGATCGTCGCGGGCAACGGCGTCACCGAAGAGGCCGTCCGGCACCTCGTCGCGGCCGGCGCGTCCATCGTCAAGGTGGGCGTCGGCCCGGGCGCCATGTGCACCACCCGCATGATGACCGCCGTCGGTCGCCCCCAGTTCTCCGCCGTGCTCGAGACGGCGGCCGCCGCCCGTGCCCTCGGTGCGCACGTCTGGGCCGACGGCGGTGTGCGCTACCCGCGCGACGTGGCGCTCGCCCTCGCGGCTGGTGCGTCGTCGGTGATGATCGGCTCGTGGTTCGCCGGCACCATCGAGGCACCGGGCGAGCTGGCGAGCGACGAGCGCGGCCTCTACAAAGAGAGCTGGGGCATGGCCTCGACCAAGGCCGTGCGTGGTCGCTTCGAGCGCCTCGACCCGTACGAGCTGGCCCGCAAGACCCTCTTCGCCGAGGGCATCTCGTCGTCGAAGATCTACCTCGATCCGCTGCGTCCCGGCGTCGAGGACCTCCTCGACATGATCACCTCGGGCGTCCGCAGTTCGTTCACCTACGCCGGGGCGACGTCGGTTCCCGAGTTCGCCGAGCGTGCGCTCGTCGGCGTCCAGTCCGCGGCCGGGTACGAAGAGGGCAAGGCGCTCCCCGTCAGCTGGTGAGACGGGGGGCGAGGTCACGTGACGGGAACCGTGCCGGTGCCGTAAGATCGCCCGTCTATGGATGACCCTCCGTCTCAGACGACCGCACCCTCGCACCATCACACGCCGCGCCTCCTGACCTCGGGTGCTCCTACCGCCGAGTGGGGTGACTCCGTCCGGTGAACGAGTGGATACTGCTCGCGTTCGGCCTGCTGCTCACCGTCGGCACCGGCCTCTTCGTGGCCAGCGAGTTCTCGCTGGTCAACCTCGACCGGTCCGACCTCGAGGCACGCCAGTCCCGGGGTGAGAAGGGGCTCGCCCCGACCATCGGCGCTCTGCGCATCACCTCGACCCACCTGTCGAGCGCCCAGCTCGGCATCACGCTGACGACCCTGCTGACCGGCTACACGATGGAGCCCGCGATCTCGCGGCTCCTCTCGCCGCCCCTCACCGCGGTCGGCGTGCCCGAGGGGGTCGTCGCGGTCGGCGCCCCGATCGTCTCGATCGTCGTCGCCACCCTGTTGTCGATGATCATCGGCGAGCTCGTGCCGAAGAACTTCGCGCTGGCGTTGCCCCTCAAGACGGCCAAGCTGGTCATCCCGTTCCAGGTGCTGTTCACCACGGTGTTCAAACCGGCGGTGGCCCTGCTCAACAACACGGCCAACGGCGTGCTGCGGGCCATGGGCATCGAGCCGAAGGAAGAGCTGTCGGGTGCCCGCACGGCCGAAGAGCTCTCGTCGCTCGTGCGTCGTTCGGCGACCGAGGGCAGCCTCGACCGCGACACGGCGACCCTGCTCGCCCGCACGCTCGTCTTCAGCGACCACACCGCCTCCGACGTCATGACGCCGCGGCCCCGTCTGTCGACCGTCGCGCGCGGCGACTCGGCCGAGACCGTGCTCGAGCTGGCTCGACGCACCGGCTACTCGCGGTTCCCGGTGACGGACGACGGCATCGACGACGTCGTGGGCCTCGTCCACGTCAAGCAGGCCGTCTCGGTGCCGCGTGAGAAGCGGGCGGACGTGCCCGTCTCGGCGTTGCTGACCGATGCGGTCCGCGTGCCCGAGACGATGACCCTCGACAACCTGCTGAGCGAGGTCCGCGGTCGCGGTTACCAGATGGCCGTCGTCGTCGATGAGTACGGCGGAACCGCCGGGGTCGTCACCCTCGAGGACCTCATCGAAGAGCTGGTCGGCGAGGTCAGCGACGAGCACGACCGCAGCCGGGTCGACGTCGTCCGCTCGCGCAACTGGCTGACCTTCCCCGGTCTGCTGCGGCCCGACGAACTGCTCGAGCGCGCCTCGGTCAAGGTGCCCGAGGACGGGCCCTACGAGACCGTCGGCGGCTGGCTCATGAGCGAGCTCGGCCGCCTGCCCAAGGTCGGCGACGTGGTCGAGACCGACGACGGCGCGTTCCGGGTCGAACGGCTCGACGGCCGACGCATCGACCGCATCCGCTTCACGCCCACGCCCGACGACGTGCCCGAGGTTACGGCCACCGAGCCGGGCCGACGCGGCGCGAAGGCGCTGCCCGAGACGACGCTGCCCGAGACGACGCTGCCCGAGAAGGCGCGCACGGGCGTCGAGGACGACCGTCGCGCGGTCCGTACGAAAGAGGTGACCCGATGAGCAGCGACTGGTGGGGCATCGTCTGGCTCGTGGTGCTGCTGGCCGGCAACGCGTTCTTCGTGGCGGCCGAGTTCGCCGTGATCTCGGCCCGACGGTCGCAGATCGAACCCAAGGCCGAGGCTGGCAGTCGTGCCGCCAAGACCACGCTCTGGGCCATGGAACACGCGACGATGATGCTCGCGACGACGCAGCTCGGCATCACGATCTGCTCGTTGCTGATCCTCAACGTGTCCGAGCCGTCGATCCACCACCTGCTCGAGGGGCCGCTCGGTTGGACCGGGCTCAGCCCCGAGCTGGTCAGCATCGTGGGCTTCGTCATCACGCTCGTGCTCGTGTCGTTCCTGCACGTGGTGTTCGGCGAGATGGTGCCGAAGAACATCTCGTTCTCGCTGCCGGACCGCGCCGCCCTGCTGCTGGCCCCGCCGCTCGTCGCCATCGCCCGCGTGCTGCACGTGGTCGTGCTGGCCCTCAACCACTCGGCCAACGCCGTGCTGCGGGCCTTCAAGGTCGAGCCGAAGGACGAGGCGACCAGCGCCTACACGGTCGACGAGGTCGCGACGATCGTGGCCCAGTCGCAGCGCGAGGGCATGATCACCGACGCCACCGGCACGGTGCGCGCGGCGTTCGAGTTCACCGAGAAGACCGTCGCGCAGACGGCCGTCCCGATGGACGAGCTCGTCACCCTGCCCGAGGACGCCACGCCGCACGACGTCGAGCGCGCCGTCGCCCAGCGAGGCTTCTCGCGGTACGTGCTGGTCGACGACGGCGGCGACCCCACGGGGTACCTGCACCTCAAGGACGTCATCGACCTCGACGAGGACGAGTTCGCCGACCCGGTGCCGCCCAAGCGCATCCGCCAGCTGATCTCGATCTTCCAGGGCACCGAGCTCGAGGACGCCCTGGCGACCATGCGCCGCAGCGGAGTCCACGTCGCGCGGTCCTTCGACGAGACCGGAGCCACGCGTGGCGTGCTCTTCCTCGAGGACATCCTCGAAGAGCTCATCGGCGAGGTGCAGGACGCGACCCGGCGTCGTTGAGCGAGCCTGCGTAGACGACGCGACCCGCGCCTCCTGACCCCGAGAGGGTGAGGAGGCGCGGGTCGCGTCGTGTGGGGCCGCTGCGGCCCCGGGCGGCTCAGCGCACGCGGAACGGTGCGCGCTCGTACTGCGACGGCGTGTAGTCGATCTCGATCCCGAGCTCTGCCGCGGCGCGCAGCGGGAAGTGCGGGTCGCGCAGGAACTCACGCGCCATGAGCACGACGTCGGCCCGACCGCTGGCCACGACCTCGTTGGCCTGCTCGGCGCCGACGATGAGGCCGACGGCGCCGGTCTCGACGCGGCCCTGGGTGCGGACGTGCTCGGCGAAGCGGACCTGGTAGCCGAGGCCGACCGGGATGCTCACGCCGGCCACGAGGCCGCCGGTCGAGATGTCGAACAGGTCGGCGCCGGCGTCGTGCGCCCAGGCGGCGACGGTGGCGGTGTCGTCCTCGTTCCAGCCGCCGTCGGCCCAGTCGGTCGCCGAGAAGCGGACGAGCAGCGGGTACTCGTCGCCGACCTCGGCCCGGACGGCCGCGACGACCTCGAGCAGGAAGCGCGCACGGTTCTCGAGCGAGCCGCCGTACCGGTCGTCGCGCTCGTTGCTCAGCGGCGAGAGGAACTGGTGCAGCAGGTAGCCGTGGGCGGCGTGCAGCTCGATCAGGTCGAAGCCGGCGTCGACCGAGCGGCGCGCGGCGGCGCGGAACGCCTCGACGAGGTCGCCCACGGCCTCGGTGGTCAGCGCGACGGGCTCGTCGTAGCCCTCGAAGGCCACCGCCGAGGGAGCGACGGTGGTCCAGCCGCCCTGGTCGGCGGGGACGGTGCCCTGCGTCTCGCTCCACGGGCGGAAGGTCGAGGCCTTGCGGCCCGCGTGGGCGAGCTGCACGCCGGGCACGGAGCCCTGAGAGCGGATGAAGGCCGTGATCGGGCGGAACGCCTCGACCTGCGCGTCGTTCCAGAGCCCGAGGTCTTGCGGCGAGATGCGTCCCTCGGGCGTGACCGACGTGGCCTCGGCGATGACCGCACCCGCGCCTCCTCGGGCGAGCGAGCCCAGGTGGACGAGGTGCCAGTCGGTGGGGACGCCGTCCTCGAGCTCGGCCGAGTACTGGCACATGGGGGCGACCCAGAGGCGGTTGCGGAAGGCCCGGCCGCGCAGGGTGATCGGGTCGAAGAGGCCGACGCTCGCGCCGGTGGGCGCCGCGGTGGTGTCGGGGGTGGTCGTGGGGACTGCGTCCGTCTGGGTCACGAGGGGGGTCATCGCCTTTCGGTGGGGAGGGCCGCGAGCTCGTCGACGAAGCGTCGGAGGGGCTCGGGCCCGGTGTAGAGGTGCCCGGTGATGCCGAGCGCCTGGGCGGCCTCGACGTTGTCGGACCTGTTGTCGATGAACACCGTGTCGGCGGCCGTTGTTCCGAGTTCGGCCAGGACGTGCTCGAAGATCGTGGCCGACGGCTTGAGGTCGTCGAGTTCGGCGCTGACGAAGACGCGCTCGAACAGCTCGCCGAGGGGCGAGTGCCGGAACGGCGACGCGAAGTCGAGCCCGGCGTTCGAGAGGATCGCCAGGCGCGTGCCGCCGTCGGCCAGATCGGCAATCACGTCGAGGGTGCCGGGCTCGGGGACGAACCACGACGGGAAGTCGGCGGCCCAGAGCTCGTGCACGCGGGTGCGGGTCCAGGCGGCGCCGGTGTCGGACTCGATCGCGCGCCAGTAGGCGCCGGCGGTGAGCGTGCCGCGGTCGAGTGCGTGGCGGTGGCGGCCGTAGCTGGGCCAGAGCACGGCAGGGTCGACGCCGGCGAGCTCTTCGATGCGGCGGCGCGAGGCGTCGTCGGGGAACCGGGCGATCACCTCGCCGTAGTCGAAGACGACGGTGCGGCCGGGGAGTGAGATGCTCATCGATCCACCGTGTCGGCGGCCGCGGGTCGGGCGGGTCGGGCGAGGGC
>NZ_LHOZ01000045.1:0-9517 GCF_001297205.1 Frigoribacterium sp. RIT-PI-h
GGCGGGCCGGACGCTCAGGGACGCCAGCCGAGGTTGAGCGCCGCCGTGCGGAGGAACCGCACGGTGGTCGCGTAGGAGCCCGGTTCGGCCCCCTGGACCGTCTCGTCGCGGATGCCCTCGACGACGTCGACCAGCCTCCGGTGCGCCAGGCTCCCGCGCTCGGTCAGGGCGTAGCGATCGTCGCCGACCCCGTCGGTCGCGAGGTCCACCCAGCCGCTCTCGACCAGCTCGGCGAGGTGGTCCGAGCTGGACTCGCCCGTGGCCGGGTCGAGGAAGGGCGCGACGGCCCCGTCGAGGGCGGCGCGGGTCGCCGGGCCGCGTTCGAGCAGGTTCAGCAGTTGCCACTGACGGCGCGTCACCCCGTGCTCGTCGAGGACCTCCTCGAAACGCCGGTCGATCAGCCCGTCCACGAGCCTCAGCCAGAAGCCGATCGGGCGCCCCCGGTCGACGGCCAGGTCGTCGTCGACGCTGCCGAGCTCGGGAGGTGCGTGCCTGTCGTCGGTCGGCGGAGTGACCTCGCCTCCGTCTGCGGAACGTCGTCGGTCCATGGACGGCACCGTACACCGGTCGGACCTCCGCCTCGAGAGGGATCTTCCGATGGATTCACCTGCCGGAAAGACAACGGCAAGGGTGCGGCCTTACATTCGAGGCGTGACCACCTCGAGCGCCGTCGCGCCTGCGCCCCTCCCCACGCGACTGCGCCGCACCTGGTCGCGCGTCCAGGCCCATCCGCGCGGCCTGCTGTACGGCTTCGTCGCCGTCCACGCCGCCGTGTTCCTCGCTCTCACGCCGCTGATGATCGGCGGCGGGGTCACCGGCGACCTGCCGCTCTACCGCCTCTGGGCGACGGGGGCCCTGAGCGACGGGGTCTGGCCCGTCCTCGATTTCTCGTGGGTCTACCCGGCCGGGGCCGTCGTGCCGATCGTGCTGCCGAACGTCTTCGGCGAACAGCACTACCAGTTCGTCTGGCTGGCGCTGCTGACCGCCCTCAACGCCGTCGCGCTCTGGCTGCTGACCGACCGCGGCCGACGCACGGTCGACAACAGGGCCGCCTGGTGGTGGCTGCTCGTGACGCTCGTTCTCAGCCCCGTCGCGTTCCTGCGGCTCGAGGGGTTCAGTGCGCCGTTGGTCGTCGCCGCCCTGATGCTGCTGTCGACGCGTCCGCGGGTGGCCGGGCTGCTGCTCGCCGCGGCGACCTGGATCAAGGTCTGGCCCGCCGCCGTCATCGCGGCGGTCGTGGTCGGGTCGCGTCACCGGGCGGTCGTGCTGCGCGGGGGCGTGCTCGTCACCATGGTCGTCGTGTCGTGCGTGTTGCTCGGCCGGGGGGCCGACGACATCACGAGCTTCGTGACGATGCAGTCGGGGCGGGCCCTGCAACTCGAGGCGACGCTCTCGACGCCCTGGCTCTGGATGGCCATGTTGCGCGTCCCCGGCGCCTCGGTCTACCAGAACGTCGCCCTCGCCACGCGCGAGGTGATGGGCCCGGGCGACACCTGGATGATCAACGAGAGCACCCAGGTCATGCTCGCGGTCCTCGTGCTCCTGGCCGGCGTGCTGGCCGTGGCCAGCTTCGGGCTGCCCCGGTGGGGTGGACCCAGGAGGCGCGGGTCGGCAACGTCCACCGACGTCGCGGCCGTCGTCTCGGCTCGAGCCCGCGGCGACGAGTTCGGCACGGTGCTGCTCGGCGCCCTGACCCTCACCCTCGCCTTCGTCGTCTTCAACAAGGTGGGCTCGCCGCAGTACCTGCTCTGGATCGTGCCGATCGTGGCCGTCGGGTACGCCTCGCGCCCCGAGGCGTTCCGGACGCCGGCCGTGTTGACCGCCTGGGCCTCGGGGCTCACGACGCTCGTCTTCCCGATCCTCTACCGATCGCTGATCGAGCTCAACCCGGTGGCCGTGCTCCTCCTCGGCGCCCGCAACGCCCTGCTCGTGGTCCTGTTCTGCTGGTGCACGGCTCGACTCGTGCGGCTGGCGGTCGCCACGGTGCGCAGCGACGCGCTCGAGCTGCGCGTCCCGCTGGTGGCGACCCGCGCCTCCTGACCGCGGCGTCGGGGCGACCCGCGCCTCCTGACCGCGGCGTCAGGGCGGCTCGTCCCCTGCGAGCCGACGGGTGGCGTCGTCCACGGTTGCCCGGCCAATCTGGGCCGCGTGCGCCGGGTCGTGCCAGCGTGGGAGGCCTACCTGCCACCACGAGCCAAGGAGCACCCATGAAAGGCAAGATCCTCTTCGTCGCAGGAGCGGCCGTCGGATACGTCCTCGGAGCCCGCGCGGGTCGCGGCGCGTACGTCAAGATCAAGGACCAGGCCGAGAGCCTGTGGGAGAACCCCACCGTCCAGAAGGGCGTGCAGCAGGCCGAGGGCTTCGTGAAGGAGAACGCTCCGATCGTCGCCAAGAAGGCGCAGGACGTCGCGAACGACGCCGCCCACGCGGTCGGCTCCAAGGCGAAGTCCGTCTCGGGCAAGGGCTCGGACGCCACCGACAAGGCCGCCGCCAAGGCGACCGAGGCGGCGCACAAGGCCGCCGACAAGGTGAACGAGAAGGCCGACGACGTCAAGAAGCAGACCTCGGGCACCAGCCCCGACGACGACAAGCTGCCGGGGGTGACGGTCGGTGAGTGACCTGAAGGCACCCGAACAGAGCACCAAACGTTCGCTCGGCTCGCTGATCGGCAGCCTGCCCGAGTTGATCTCGCGGCTGATCCGCGGCGAGATCGCACTCGCCAAGACCGAGCTCGCCACGAAGGCCAAAGAGGCCGGGGTGGGTGTCGGGTTGCTGGTCGGCGCCGCCCTGTTCGGCTTCTTCCTGCTCGCCGTGCTCATCACGGCCGGCGTCCTGGGGTTGTCGACCGTCGTCGCCCCCTGGCTCGCGGCGCTGATCGTGGCCGCCGTCTTGCTCGTCATCACGGCCGTGCTGGCGCTGCTGGGCATCAAGGCCCTCAAGAAGGGCGTGCCGCCGACCCCCGAGAAGGCCGTCGCCAGCGTGAAGGCCGACGTCAGCGCGTTGAAAGGGCAAGGCAGCTATGACTCCGAGAAGCACTGACCCGAGCGATCACGAGGACCACGCCACGGCGAAGCACGGCAAGGGCGACGAGCCCGACCCCCGTGCCGAACTCGCCGAGGCCCGTGCCGCCGAAGAGCGCACCGACGCCCACGGCAGCACGTCGCCCGACAAGGACGCCGAGAACGCCGCCGGGCCCCGTGCCGGAGCGAGCATCCCCGAGATCGAGCTCGACCTCGCCCGCACCCGTGAAGAGTTCGCCGCCACGCTCGACGCCATCGAGGACAAGTTGAGCGTCCCCGCCCACGCCCGTCGCCTCAAAGCGAGCGTGAAGCGCCGCCTCGACAGCGACCCGAAGCCCGTCGTGGCCGCCGCCGCGGCCGGCACCGTCGGCGTCGTCGCACTCGTCGCCGGCATCGTCAAGACGATCAGGCGTTGACCCGTGGCCCAGAAGAGCACCGAGCGCGAGCAGCAGTCGCCCGACGAGGACGACTCGCGCAAGCCGCAGGACCTGACGGACGTCTCCAAGCCCTCGTGGGGATACGTGCTGGGCAAGACCCTGCGCGAGTTCACCCGTGACCAGTGCACCGACCTCGCCGCCGCGCTGACGTACTACGCGGTGCTCGCGATCTTCCCGGCGTTGCTGGCGATCGTGTCGCTGCTCGGCGTCGTGGGGCAGGCGGACTCCACCGCCAAGACCCTGCTCGACCTCGTCTCGCAGTTCGGGTCCGAGGACGTCGCCGCTCTGTTGCGCGGGCCCGTCGAGCAGCTGACCCAGTCGTCGGCCGCTGGGGTCGCCCTGGTCGTCGGTGTGGCGGGTGCTCTCTGGTCGGCCTCCGGTTACGTGGGCGCCTTCGGGCGGGCCATGAACCGCGTCTACGGCATCGACGAGGGGCGTCCGATCTGGAAGCTCCGTCCGACCATGCTCGGCGTCACGGCCTTCACGGTCGTGCTCATCGTGGTCGCCGCGCTCATCCTGGTCATCAGCGGCCCCGTGGCCGAGACGGTCGGCGACCTCGTCGGTCTGGGCAGCACTGCGGTCTTCGTCTGGGACATCGCCAAGCTGCCGATCCTGGCGATCATCGCCATCGTGATCGTCGCGGTGCTCTACTACTGGGCTCCGAACGTCAAGCAGCCGAAGTTCAAGTGGATGAGCCTCGGCTCGCTCGTGGCGCTCGTCATCTGGCTGGTCGCGTCCGTGGGGTTCGCGTTCTACATCGCGAACTTCTCGAACTACAACAAGACGTACGGCTCGCTCGGTGCGGTCATCGTCTTCCTGCTGTGGCTCTGGATCACGAACAACGCCCTGCTCTTCGGGGCCGAGTTCGACGCCGAGCTCGAGCGCGGTCGCGAGCTGCAGGCCGGCCTCCGGGCCGAGCGCGACATCCTGCTGCCGCCCCGCGACACCGCCCAGAGCGAGAAGAAGGCCGCGGCCCTCGCCAAGGACGAGCTCGCCGGCATGCGCCTGCGGCAAGCGGCCGCCGCGACGATCGAGCGGAACGGCGACGAGGTGCCTGAGCCGGACGGCGAGGGCGGCTCCGAGGCGTCCGAGTCCGACCGGAAGAAAGACGAGCGTGCCGAGGGCGGACACTCGAAGGGCGACGGCTCGAAGGGCGACCGCGACGACTAGGTGACGTCCCCGCACGACGCGACCCGCGCCTCCTCGGCTCTCACGAGCTCGGGAGGCGCGGGTCGCGTCTCGTGCGGCGGCAACGGTCACCGGGTCGCGTACGCCCCGTCCGGCGTGCCGAACCCGACCTGCGCGGACGCGTTGAGCGTGCCGAACCCGACCTGCGCGGACGCGTTGAGCGTGCCGAACCCGACAACGCGGCCGCGACACGCCGCCCGACAGGGGCTGCGGACGGCGTGTCGTGCTCGGGTGGTCGCGAATTGCACACCGAGGTGGAGAGACCGTTCGTCGGAGGGGTGGGTCAGAACGAGAAGCCGAGCTCGGACGGGTAGTCGCCGCGCGCGGTGAGGGTCGTGGCGGCGTCGCGCAGGTGCGACAGCGTCAGGCCCATCGTGGTCGGGCCGAAGCTGACCCGCGAGACGCCGAGCTCGGCCAGGCGGGCGAGCGGGACGGACGACGGGTTCGAGATGACGCTGACCTTGCCGTGGATCCGGTCGAGGGCGGCCTTGACGAGGTCTTCGGTGCCCAGCCCGAGGACGAAGGCGCAGTCGGCTCCGGCGTCGAGGTAGGCGTTGGCGCGGGTGACGGCGTCGTCGAACGAGTCGGGGTCTCCGGCCAGGGAGTCGACCCGGGCGTTGATCACGATCGGCACCCCGGCACGGTCACCGGCGCGGCGGGCGGCGGCGATCTTCGAGACCTGCGTGTCGATGTCGTACAGGGGCGCCTTGGCCTGGCCGATGCTGTCCTCGATGTTGAGGCCGGCGGCACCCTCTTCGATGAGGCGGAAGACGTTGTCGAGCGTGCCGGCGGCGTCGGTCGCGTAGGCCTTCTCGAAGTCGACCGAGACCGGCAGGTCGACCGAGCGGATCACGATCCGGACGGCGGCCAGCATGTCGTCGACGTCGAGCCCTTCGCCGTCCTCCACGCCGTGGGCCTCGCTGATCGAGTGGGAGGCGGTGGCCAGGGCCTTCACACCCGGTGCGCCCGCGACGATGCGCGCGGTGATGCTGTCCCAGACGTTCGTCACGATCAGCGGGTCGCCGGGGACGTGCAGGGAGCGGAGGAGTTCGGCCTTCTCGGCCGTGCTGGAGATCGACATGCGCCCAGCCAACCAGCCCGGGCTGGCAGGCACCAGCCCGGGCCGGCTCGGATCACACCGCGGCGAGGGCCGAGGTGGGCGGGATGCGGGCGGCGCGCGAGGCCGGGTACAGACCGCTGACGCCCCCGATCGCGACCGTCGCTCCGAGGCCGCCGACCACGGCCCAGGCCGGCACGACCACCGGCCAGTCCTGGCTGAGCGCGAACGCCGTCGTGACCGCCGCCCCGAGGGCGACGCCCACCGCGCCTCCGAGCAGGGACAGCAACAGCGACTCGACCAGGAACTGGTCGCGGATGTGCCGTCGCCTGGCCCCCAGCGCACGTCGCACGCCGACCTCGGCGCGTCGTTCGAGCACGGTGATGACCATCGTGTTCGCGACGCCGATGCCGCCGACGAGCAGCGCCACCCCACCGATGCCGAGGAGCAGGCCGGTGAACGACGACTCGGAGGCCTGTCGGGCGGCCAGGGCGTCGGAGGGCCGGCTGACCACCACGGCCGAGGGTGAGGCCGGGTTCACCGTGCGGGCGAGCAGGTCGCGCACGGCCGGCACCTGTGCGGGGTCGGCCCGGGCGAACAGCTGCGTCGGACGGCCGTCCCAGCCGAACTCGGCCGCGGCGGTGGCGTTCGGGACGAACGCCGACGTGTTCAGCCCGGGTGCCAGCGGCATCGGTTCGAGCACTCCCACCACGGCGACCCAGCGTCCACCGATCCACACCCGCGTGTCGGGCCGCACCTCGTCGATGCCGAGCGTGGCGGCGGCCGTCGCGCCGAGCACGACCTGGGGGGCGGCCTCCGCCGCCGCGCCGAACCACGTGCCCGAGGCCGGTTCGGCACGGAGCACGTCGTCGAGGTCGCCGGCCACCACGTCGAGCGAGATGCCGCCCGAGGCGACGGCCGGCACCCGGTCGCTTCGGTAGACCTTCTGCCCGGGGATGCGCCCGACGCCCGCGGCCGCCTCGACGTCCGGGCGTCGTCCGAGCACGGGCACCGCGGACTCGGGCAGCGGCACGTCCGTGCCGAGGGCGCCCTGACCGGGACTGACCTGCAGCAGGCACGTGCCGCGGCCGTCGCGCACCCGGGCCAGGGCCGCCTGGCTCGACGACGAGATCCCGACGACCGCGATCATCGCCGCGATGCCGATGGCGATGCCGAGCGCCGAGAGGACCACCCGGGTCGGCCGCGTGCGCAAGCCGAAGACGCCGAGCCCGAGCAGGTCACGGGCCGAGAGGCGGCCGACGCGACCTCGGGTCGCGGCGCTCATCGGAGCGCTCCCGTCGCGGCTGCGGGTGGCGCTGCACGGGACGTCACGGCTGCGTGCGGCGCGGCGGCGGACGGATTGGTCGCGGCTGCTCCCGGGCCGCCGGGGGTGGCCGCCGCGGGCCCCCGCGCGGCCAGGCCCGTGACGTCGTCCACCTCGCCGTCGCGCCTGCGCCCCTGGCGGGGCAGCGGGGCCGCGAGGTCGAGGTCGGGCGTGATGACGACGACGGTCGTGCCCGCCGCGTTGAGGTCGGTCAGCAGCGGCAGGCCGGCCGCCCCCGACGTCGAGTCGGGGGCGCCCGGGGGTTCGCGGCGAGCGCAGGGGGGGCTCGCCGACGATCGCCCGGGCGATGGCCACGCGCTGCTTCTCGCCGCCGGCCAGCGCGGGCGGCCGGGGGTCGGCGCGGTGGCCGAGGCCCACGCGCTCGAGGGCGGCGCGGGCCCGCACCCGCCGTTCGCGTCTGGCGACGCCTGCGTAGAGCAGGCCGTCGGCGACGTTCTCGGCGGCCGTCGCCCCGGCCGCGAGGTGGAAGTGCTGGAACACGAACCCGATGTGCTCGGCCCGCAGGCGGGACAGGTCGTCGTCGCCCAGGGACGCCACGTCGTGGCCGGCGAGGCGCAGCGTGCCCGCCGTGGGTCGGTCGAGCGTGCCCATCACGTTGAGCATCGTCGACTTGCCCGAGCCGCTCGGGCCGACGACCGCGACGAACTCGCCACGCCGCACGTCGAGGTCGATGCCGCGCAGGGCGGCCAGCTCGCCGTAGACCTTCGTCACGCCCCGCAGTTCGAGGACGGTCTCGGGCGCACCGCCGGGCAGGCCGCCGCCGCGCAGGGTCCCGCTCACGAGGGCACCACGACCTCGTCGCCCTCGGCCAGGCCCTCACCCGACACCTCGACGCGCCCCTGCGCGAAGAAGCCCGTCGTGACGGGGACGAGATCGGTCGAGCCGTCGTCCTGCACGACCTCGACGGTGTAGCCGTCCGTCCCGGCGAGCAGGGCGGTCACCGGTACCGACAGGACGCCGTCGCGGCGTTCACCGTCCACGACGAGGTCCACCCGGGTCGAGGTGGACGTCCCCTCGGGCGGGGCGGTCTCGAGGCCGACGGTGACCGTCACCCCGTCGTCGCCACCGTTCGCCGATTCGTCGCCCGCCCCTCCGGACGGCTCGCCGATCGACCGCACCGTGCCGGGGACCTCGCTGCCATCGGGCAGCGCCACCTGGACGGGCACCCCGCCCTGGAACCGGACGAGGTCCGCCGCCGAGACCGACGCCGTGGCCACGAGGGTCGTCGACGTGTAGCCGTAGACGGGCTCGCCGGCCGGGTCGCCCACGCGTCCGGTGACCTCGGCGACGCGGACGTCGCCGGGGACGAACGCGACGTCGCGGGCACCGAGGACTCCGGTGCGCTCGCGGCCGCGGTCCTTCTGCCACCGCGTCACGGCGGCTCGGGTGCGGGCGTCGAAGCGGTCGTCGTCGGCGACGTCGTAGCCGAGTGCGCGGAGGTTGTCCTTCAGCTGGTCGACGTCCGCCCCGCGCAGACCCTGCTCGAGGTCGCGCCAGAGCGGGACGCCGCCGTGCATGGCCCGAACCTCGCGTTCGTCGACCGAGTAGAGCACGCCGTCACGACCGATCACGTCGCCGAAGGAGGGCAGGCCGGTGACCACGCCCCCGCCCGCGGCGTCGCCTGTCCGCTCGCCGGCCGCACCCGCGCCTCCGCTCGTGGCGCTCCGCAGCGGGACGGGCGTGCCGTAGCCGAGGGTGGCGGGGATGCGCTTGCCGTCGACGAGGTCGCCGAGGACGACGGGCGTCGTCGGGCGGGCGGCCGCGGCCTGGGGGGCGTCGGGGGCGCCGGCCTCGGCGTCGCCGGCCGGCGAGCAGCCGGCCAGGGTGCCCGCGCAGAGGGCTGCGGTCCCCACGGCGACCGCGGCAGGACGCAGGGGGCGCGCCGGCCGTCGGTGCGTCGCGCGCGTCATCCGGGTGGACGCCTCACGGAGCGTCATTCGCCGGACCCGGTCGCGTTCGGACCGAACTCGTTGCTGCAGGCGAAGAAGGCCTCCTGCTCGGGAGACGCGCCGGACGTCGACAGCTGCACGCCGGGGAAGTCGCCGTCGACGGGGTCGGGGAAGTCCTCGAAGCCCTTCTCGCGGACGCACTCGGCGACCTTCAGCTGGCTCTGCTGCCACTCGGCGACCTCGGCGTCGGAGGGCTCCTGCGACCCGCCACCCTGCGCCTCGGGCAGCTTCGACCGGCAGGCGTCGAAGTCCTCGGCGTAGCGGTCGGGGTCGGCGCCCTCCGGCGGAGCGACCACCACGCCCTTGCTGAGGTCGGGGTCGGGGACGTTGTAGCCGGCGTCACGGAGGCACTCTCCGAGCTGCGACGAGGCACTCGCGGTGCCCGCGACGGACGGACTGCTCGTCGAGCCCGGTGCGTCGGTCGTGCTGCAGCCGGCGAGCAGGGCGGGCAGGAGGACGGCCGTCGCGGCCAGGGCCGAGCCGAAGCAGCGGCGCGACGGGGTGCGGCGGCGGGTGGGGGT
>NZ_LHOZ01000093.1:0-8829 GCF_001297205.1 Frigoribacterium sp. RIT-PI-h
GCCCCGTCGTCCCAGCCGCCGCCGCCATCGCCGCCGGCCCCGCGCGCTTCCCCCCCGCGGTCTCTATCTCTTGCTCCCCCCCCCTCCCCCTCCCCTCCCCGCCCCTGTCACCCCTCCCGCCCCTGTCACGCCTTCCTCCTGTCACGCCTCGTCTCGCCTCCCGCCCCGTCCTCAGGTGCATCCTGGACACTGCGGCCGCCGCCACCCTCCGGCCCTCGGTGGCAACTCCTGCCTGCTGCAGTCCGCAGGCCGTCCCGTCGCGATCTGGTCACGATGGGCGCGCGCCCTGCAGGAGTTCCCGGCGCCTCACCAGCACGGTCGACAACTCCTGGCGACGGGCGGGTGCCGGCCCGCCGCCTCCCGCGGGCCGCACGCGGGCAGGGCAGGGGCCAGAGGTTCGCGACGACGTGCCCGCCGAGACCGTGGAAGGTTGCACCGGCTCGAAGTCGTCTCGTCCACAGGGGGCTGGACCCGCCGACCGTCCCCGACACGAGGCATCCGGACGGGACGGTGACCGAGACTCGGCCACGCTCGTGGACATGACCACCATCGCCGAACTGGTGTCGTCCGCCGGAGGGGTGCTCCACAAACGCGACCTGGTGGCCCACGGGGCGACCGACCGACACCTCACCGCCGCCGTTCGATCCCGCAGCGTGAGCCGACCCCGGCGGGGGTGGTATTCGACGTGGCCGACCCACGACCCCCGCTACATCGCGGTGGCCGTCGGCGGCCGGCTCACGGGTGCGTCCGCCCTCCACCTGCTCGGAGCGTGGTCGTGGTCGTCGCTCCGACCACCCGTCACGGTGTCGGTGCCCGAGACGGCCTCGCGCCTCCGGAGGCGTCGTGGGGTCCGAGTCGTGTGGGACCCCGTCGAGCTGAGCGGCCGGGGTTCGACATGGGCGGTCGATCCTCGCGACGCCCTGGCTCGGGCGGTCGTCGAGGCACGATCCTTCGAGGACGCGGTGATCCTCGTCGACTGGGCGAGGGATGCGGGCATCGTCCATGACGATGACGACGCCGCCGAGGTGCTGTCCCGGAAGAGGGCGGACGCTGCCGGCCTCGTCGCGTGGAGTGGAGGAGGCGCGGAGAGCATCCTCGAGAGCGCCGCCGGAACGAGACTCCGGCGCGCAGGACGCCATGTCGTGCGTCAAGTTCCCATCGCGGGGACGAGCAAGATCATCGACATGGTGGTCGACGGGATCATCGGCTTCGAGACCGACGGTCGAGCACACCACGAGCGGCGCTTCCACGAGGACCGGGTCAAGGACGCCGACATCGCCCGTGACGGTCGGGTCCCGTTCCGGGCGAGCGCCGAGATGGTGCGGGACAGGTGGCGGTCGACGGCCGAGGCGATCGACGCACTGGTCCACACGGCGGGCGGTCCACGTCCGGTCGAGGATGCCGGCAACTCCTCGTTGCCGCGGGTGCTCGGGCCCCGGGGTCGCAGACTCTGGCGGCTGGCGCTTCCTCGACGGCTCACCGGTCAGGACATGCCGACGGGGTGAAGTGGGGGACGGCCGGGCTCGGCCCCTCCGGGCCCCGCCCGACCCGACACAGCCACGTCAGCGCCGCGGCGACTCCTTCGACGAAGGGACGACAGAGAGGGGCGTGGTGATCGTCTCGAGCGACTTGCGGGCCGCGTCGACACCGAAGATCAGTGCGATGACACCGCCGACCAACATGACGCCGGCGCCCAGGAAGTACCCGCCCGTCAGCGGCCCTCGATCGCTGCCGTCCCCGACGAGGGCGCCGTACAAGCTGGGAGCGACGGCACCGACGATCTGCCCGAGGGCGAAGAAGTACCCGATCACCTGGCTCCGCAGTTCGAGCGGGAAGATCTCGCTCACGGTCAGGTACGCCGATGAGGCCCCCGCCGAGGCGAAGAAGAACGAGACGCTCCAGAACGCGGTCTGCGTCGCGGCGTTCAGCACGTCCGCCTGGAAGAGGATCGCCGACACGGCCAGCACGGCGGCCGACACGGCGTACGTCAGGAAGATCATCTGACGCCGACCCCAGCTGTCGAACAGCGGGCCCAGCACGAGCGGTCCGAGCAGGTTGCCCACGGCGAAGATCAGGAAGAAGTACTGCGTGCTGCTGGGACTCGTGCCGTAGAAGTTCTGCAGCACGAGCGCGTAGGTGAAGAAGATCGCGTTGTACAGGAACGACTGCGTGATCATCATCGCGGCGCCGACGAAGGTGCGCTTCGGGTAGTCGTGCACCAGGGTCCGGATGATGGTCCCGAACCCGATCCGCCCTGCGGCGACCACCTCGATGGCCTGGTCGTCCGACACGGGCTCGAGGTGGTCCGTGCCCTTGTCGCGTTCGACCCGGGCCTCGATGTCGTCGACGGTCGCCTCGGCCTCTTTCTCGCGTCCGTGCGTCATCAGCCACCGCGGGCTCTCGGGGATGTGGCGGCGCAGGTAGATGATCGCGAGCCCGAGCACCGGGCCGATGAAGAACCCGATGCGCCAGCCGACGTCCTCGGCGAACAGGTCGGGGTTCAGCAGGAAGATGTTGGCCGTCGCACCGAGGGCCGCACCGCCCCAGTACGTCCCGTTGATGGCGATGTCGACCCGACCCCGGTACTTCGACGGGATGAGCTCGTCGATCGCCGAGTTGATGGCGGCGTACTCTCCACCGATGCCTGCCCCGGCGAAGAACCGGAACACGGCCAGGAAGACGAAGTTCGGCGACAGTCCCGCGATGGCGCTCGCCACGAGGTAGATCGCCAGGGTCAGGATGAACAGCTTCTTGCGCCCGAGGCTGTCGGCCATGCGTCCGAAGATCAAGGCCCCGAAGACCTGGCCGACGAGGTAGATCGTGCCCAGCAGACCGACCTCGGCTGCGGTGAGCCCCAGGTCGGCCTGGAACCCGGCCGACGCGACGATCTGGATCTCGAGCCCGTCGAGCACCCACGAGAACCCCAGGCCCACGACGATCGACCAGTGGAACCTCGTCCACGGCAGACGGTCCATCCGGGCCGGGACGAGGCTGCGCGTGCCTCCGACCGGGGCGCCGCTCGGTGTGGTGGTGGGTGAGCTGGTCATGGGTCGGCCTCCCGGTGGTGCGTGACAACGAGTGCGCAGTCTGCAACTCTGCATGATCTGCACGTCCACGGACGCTACCCCCGCTCGAAGTCCGTGTCCGGGTCGGCCCGCACGTCGAGGAACCAGCCAGCTCGAGGAGGCGCGTGCTGGGAACTCAGGACTCCGGGGAGGTGCGGGCCGAGAAGACCGGGACCTGGACGCGGGGCGCACCCCAGGGCAGGAGTTGCCTGCACCCGCGGAGGTGAAGGAGGCGCGGGTGGCGGAGAGCCCACTCCCGGTGCCATCGCGCAGTCGCCCTCGCAGAACCACCCGTCGGTGACGCGACGGCCCACGACCTCACTGCCGACCGACACGGCGATCAACTGCCGATGGTCGGTGCCTCCCGGAGTGGGAGGCACCGACCATCGGCCATTCGTCAGCCAGGACGCAGGACGCAGGACGCAGGACACACGACGCACGACGCGCGGCACATTGCGCGCGTCGCACAGCCGCGTTGCACGGCCGCGTCGCACAGCCGCGTCGCACGGCCGCGCCGCGACCGGCTAGTGCGCGACGACCGGCTCGGCCCCTTCGACGACCGGCGGCCGCCGCACGAAGAACGACCCCACGACGGCGAACACCGAGATGATCGCGCCGACCAGGAACGCGGCGCGCACGCCGGCTCCGGTCGCGGCGGCTCCGGCGCCCGACTGACTGGCGGCCGCGGTGGCGGCGAGGGTCATCACGGTGACGAACACGGCCGTGCCGGCGGCACCGGCCAGCTGCTGCACCGTGCCGACGATGGCACTGCCGTGCGAGTACAGGTGGGACGGCAGCGACCCGAGGCCCGACGTGAACAGCGGCGTGAACATGAAGGCCAGGCCGATGCTGAGGGCGACGTGGGCGCCGAGCACCATCGGGATCGGCGTGGACTCGGACACCGTCGACATGAACCACAGCACGGCGCTGACGAGGGCGGTGCCGGGCACGAGCAGCACGGTCGGGCCGTACTTGTCGAACAGACGTCCCACGACAGGTGACAGCAGGCCCTGGACGAGACCGCCGGGCAGCAGCAGCAACCCCGTGGCGAGCGGGTCGAGGCCGTGCACGTTCTGCAGGTAGATCGGCAGCACGATCAGGGTGCCGAAGAGGGCGATCATGCCGACGCCGAGCACCGACGCCGAGATCGTGAAGGTGCGCGACGAGAACGTGCGCAGGTCGAGCAGGGCGCGGTCGCGACGCTGCAGCGAACGCTGACGCAGCACGAACGCGACGAGGGCGACGACGCCGACGGCGAGCGGCACCCAGGCGGGCACGGCGGCCTCGGCCCCCTCGCCGATCGAGCTGAGCCCGAAGACGATGCCGCCGAAGGCGAAGGCCGACAGGATCACCGAGGTGACGTCGAGCGGCACCTTCTTCGGTGTGGTGACGTTCTTGACGCGGGCGGCGCCCAACGCGAGCGCGGCGAGGGCGATCGGCAGGACGAGGATGAACATGAAGCGCCACTCGAGCACGCTCAGGATGACGCCCGAGATCGTCGGACCGATGGCCGGGGCGACCGAGATGACGATCGAGATGTTGCCCATCGTGCGTCCGCGCGTGGCCGGCGGCACGAGGGTGAGCACGGTGGTCATCAGCAGCGGCATCATGATCGCCGTGCCCGAGGCCTGCACGACGCGTCCGAGCAGCAGCACGCCGAAGCCGGGAGCGATCGCCGAGATCGCCGTGCCCAGGCTGAACAGGCTCATCGCGGCGATGAACACCGGGCGGGTGTTGAAGCGTTGCAGCAGGAAACCCGTGATCGGGATGACCACGGCCATGGTGAGCATGAAGCCCGTGGTCAGCCACTGGCCCGCCGTGACGGTGATGTCGAGGTCGCGCGTGAGGCTCGGCAGGGCGACACCCATGATCGTCTCGTTGAGGATCACCACGAAGGCGGAGACGAGCAGCAGCCCGATGACGAGCTTGTTGCGGGCCTCGGTGCCGGCCTGGTCGTGGTCGGCGCCCGCTGTCGCGGTCACGCCGGATCGGCTGTCGCCGACGGTCGTCGGGGGAGAGGGGTCGATGCTCAAATGGGGCTCCTCGGAGGTGACGGCGGGTGTGCCTGTGCGACCGAACGTACGAGACGGTCCGGTTCTTCCCGATCCGTCACGAACGTCCCGCCGTCACCCCGAGGAGGCGCGGTGCGGGTCGGTCAGACGTCGCGTCGCTTCACGAGCGCGAGCGCCAGCCCGAAGAGCACCACGACCCACCCGACGAGCACCAGCAGGGCGCTCCACGGTTCGAGGACGAGGGCTCCGTCGGGGCTCGGCAGCGTCATCGCCGATTGGCCGGAGACCACGTAGTCGTAGAGTCGGGCGGCGGCGTTCGGCGGGATGATCTCGGCCAGGGTGTAGACCCACGCGGCGTCGACGAACGCCGTGAAGATCTGCACGATGATCGGCAGCACGAAGACCAGGCCGACCGAGGCCGCGATGGCACCGGCACCGTTGCGGATGATCGCACCGAGCGAGAAGGCGATCATGCCGGTGAAGGCGATCGACGCCGCGGCGCCGAGCACGCTCCGCCAGAGGGCGCCGTCGCCGAAGTCGACCGTGATGTCGTTCGACGGCAGGATCGCGCTGTTGATCAGCAGGGTCAGGACGAGGGCGACCAGTGACACCACGAAGAGCGTCACCGCGATGACCACGAGCTTGGCGATCACCGCGGGCAGGCGCTTGGGAACCGTCGAGAAGGTCGACCGGATCATGCCCGTGCCGAACTCGCCGGTGATCACCAGGGCACCCAGGATCGATGCCACGAGCTGACCGAAGACCACCCCGACCGAGACGGACTGCGCGACGATCTGCTGCTGTTGCTCGGTGCTGGCCTCACCGGCCTGGAACAGGCCCGCGCTGAGGGCGAACAAGGCGCCGAAGCCCACGATGATGACGACCATGATCGACAGGCACCACCAGGTCGAGCGCAGCGTGCGCAGCTTGATGACCTCGCTGCGCAGCACGCCGCCGAAGGTGAGCTTCGAGGTCGGGCGAGCCGGCCGGTCGCGGTGACGGGTGGGGGTCGTGGCGGTCATCGGGTCGCTCCCTGGGGGGTCTGCGTGTCGGGGGCGACGTGGCTGCCTCGAGCCGCGCCTCCTGCGTGGTATTCGACGGAGTCCTGCGTGAGGGTCATGTACGCGTCCTCGAGCGAGCGGACCAGCGGGGTGAGCTCGTGCAGCACGACTCCGGACGAGGCGGCGAGGTCGCCGACCCGCTCGGCGGTGATGCCCCGCAGCTCGACGACGCCGGGCTCGACGGCCGTGACGGCGACGTCGGGCCCCTGCAGCAGCGAGACGAGGTGGTCGGCGTGCGGGCTGCGGACGCGGACGGCGTCGCCCGAGGCCTGCGAGATGACGTCCGAGATGGGGGAGTCGGCGAGCACCTTGCCCCGCCCGAGCACGATGAGGTGGTCGGCGGTCTGCGCCATCTCGCTCATCAGGTGCGAGGAGAGGAACACGGTGCGGCCCTCGCTCGCGAGGAAGCGGGCCAGCGTGCGCACCCAGACGACGCCCTCGGGGTCGAGGCCGTTGACGGGCTCGTCGAGGATGACGGTGGCCGGGTCGCCGAGCAGCGCGGCGGCGATGCCGAGGCGCTGGCCCATGCCGAGCGAGAACCCGCCGACGCGCTTCTTCGCGACCGACTCGAGGCCGGTCAGGGCGATCACCTCGTCGACGCGCTTCTTGCCGATGCCGTGGGTGGCGCCCATGGCCAGCAGGTGGTCGTGCGCGCTGCGACCGGTGTGCACGGCCTTGGCGTCGAGCAGGACGCCGACCTCGTGCAGGGGGGCGGCGTGGTCGGCGAACCGCTTGCCGTTGACCGTGACGCTGCCGCTGGTGGGGCGGTCGAGCCCCACGATCATGCGCATGGTGGTGGACTTGCCGGCGCCGTTCGGGCCGAGGAACCCGGTGACGAGACCGGGGCGGACCGTGAAGGTGGCGTCGTCGAGCGCGCGCTTGTCTCCGTAGATCTTGGTGAGGTTCCGGGCTTCGATCATCGCGTGCGTCCTGTCGTCGGCATGCTGAGGGGTGTCCGCATCGCCCCAGGCTAGGGGCGCGGGGTGTCCGGGGGCATCCCCCGCCCGGCCGAGACCTGCGGATGACGGCATGGTCCGCTCGGTGGACGCCTCGTCCCGGGGTCGACCCGTTACAGTCGTCCCTCGTGATCGCCGCCCCCCTGCCCGCCGCCCTGCCCGCCTCGACCGGCGGGGGGGTCGTCCTCTTCAACCCCGACGAGCTGCTGCCTGCCCTGGGCCCCTGGGCCCTGGCAGGCATCTCGCTGATGGTCTTCATCGAGTCGGGCGTGCT
This sequence comes from Frigoribacterium sp. RIT-PI-h, assembly GCF_001297205.1. Taxonomy (NCBI): domain Bacteria; kingdom Bacillati; phylum Actinomycetota; class Actinomycetes; order Micrococcales; family Microbacteriaceae; genus Frigoribacterium; species Frigoribacterium sp. RIT-PI-h. The sequence continues at coordinate 7,369 of NZ_LHOZ01000093.1, forward strand.
GTTCCCCTTCCTGCCCGGCGACTCGCTGCTCTTCACCGCCGGCGTGCTGCACGAGGCGCTGGGGCTGCAGGTCTGGGTGATCGCGCTCTGCGCCTTCGTCGCCGCGGTGCTGGGCGACCAGGTGGGCTACTTCCTCGGCAACCGCTTCGGCCGCCGCCTCTTCGAGGACGACGCACGCATCCTGAAGACGGCCTACCTCGAGCGCGCCGAGTCCTTCTTCGCGAAGTACGGCGGCACGAGCCCGATCCTCGGGCGGTTCGTCCCGATCGTCCGCACCTACGTCCCGCTGGCGGCCGGGACCGCGGGCTACCGGTACCCCAAGTTCCTGCTCTTCAACGTGACGGGCGCCTTCCTCTGGGCCGTGGGCATGACGGTGCTCGGCTCGCTGCTCGGTGGCATCCCGTTCATCCGCGACCACATCGACGTGCTGGCGGTCGTGCTCGTCGTGTTGTCGGTCGTGCCGATCGCCCTGCACGCGCTGCTCGCCTGGCGCCGGTCGCGCCGCGAGGCCGCCCTGACCGAGCTGCGGACCGCCGACGTCGGTGACGACGCGGGCACCCGTCCCGGCTCGGCCGGCCGCCCCGAGTGACCGGTACGCCGCTCGGCTCGGTCGACGACCTCGTCGCCCGGGCCCTCGCGGTCCACGCCCGGACGCAGGAGGCGCGGCTCGGCTCCTCCGCAGGCCTCGCGTCTGCCGTCGGCTCGGCCCCGACGCCCGTCCGCACCCTGATCGGCGTCGCGGGGGAGCCGGGCGGCGGGGGGAGCGCGGCGGCCGCGTCCGGCGGCGAAGGCCTCACGCGGGGCGGGGTGCGCGCCGTCGTCGCCCCCAGGGCCGGTTCCCCCCCCGCCGGGGCCCCCCCCGCCCGACTCGACCGCCTCGACCGCAAGGGAGCCGTCGACACCTTCGACGCCGACGGCTACCTCGCCCTGCTCCACCGGCTGCGGTCCCGGGCGACGACGGTGTGGGCCCCCGAGTACGTCCGCGGCGTCGAGGAGTCGATCGGCGGCGCGGTCGAGGTCGACCCGTCCGTCGAGGTCGTGGTCAGCGAGGGGAACTACCTGCTGGCCGAGCTCGCGCCGTGGCCCGAGGTGCGCTCGGCGTTCGACGAGGTGTGGTTCGTCGACACCCCGGCCGAGCAGCGGCACCGCTGGCTCGTCGCCCGGCACGTCCGGTTCGGCATGACGCCCGAGGCCGCCGAGGACTGGGCCGCCGGTCCCGACGAGGCGAACGCCCGGCTCGTCCGGGCCACCCGCGCCCGGGCCGACGTCGTCGTGGACGCCGGCCGCCTCTGGCCCGACGCCTGACCGACCGGCCGCACCGCACCTCCTCGACCCCCCCTCTACCCCACCTATCCCTTCGGAGGCACCCGTGGCACCAGACGTGCCCACCGACCTGCACCGCGGCCGCCACAGCGGCCTCATGGCTCACCTCTCTGCTGGCCATACACGCACCACCGACCG
>NZ_LHOZ01000010.1:0-8250 GCF_001297205.1 Frigoribacterium sp. RIT-PI-h
CCGCAGGGAGGAGTGCGCGCCTAGGCCCCGGCCACCGGCAGCGGATCCGGCCCCCTCGGCGCCTCGGCCCCCTACCACGCGCCTCCCGGCCGCTGCCCCCACCCCCCGGCTTCTCGTGCAAATCGCGACACCCGGGACCCGACACGCCGTCCGGGTGAACAGATGAGCGGCGTTTCGTCGCGCCGATGTCGGGTTCGGCACGTCCGGCGGGCCGCCCGAGGTCGCGAAAGGCACGTCGCCGCAGCTCGGACAGGTCGCGAAAGGCACGCCGCCGCGGCTCGGACAGGTCGCGGGATGCACGCCGCCCTGGGTTCGGACGGGTCGCGAACGGCACGTCGCCCGCGCGATGGGCCCGTCGCGATGAGCGCGGGGACGCACCGGGTCGGTCGGGGAGGCGACCAGGAGGCGCGGGTCGGGTCGGTCAGACCGTGTACTGCACCGAGACGGGCGGCTCCAGCCCGGCCAGCAGGTGGACGTAGGCCTGGCGTGCGTCCTCGACCAGGAGTTGTCGCTGGATGTGCTGGTCGTGCCAGTCGACCAGGTCGTCGGGCGTGACGTCGTCCACGTCGTCGGCCACCAGGTAGCTGAAGGCGTAGGCGTTGCCGTCGTCGTCGAGGGTGCGGCGGTAGCCGAGGGTCTGACGGGTCGTGGCGTCGACGAAGACCTCCCAGCCGGGGTCGCTCGCGTCCGGCAGGGTGACGTCGACCACGGGGTGAGGGGCTCGGGCGGCGGGGGAGGCGAGTCTCGTGCCGAGGGTGGCCGCCCGCATCGTCGTGGCGGCCGGGCCGGCCGTCGCGAGATCGTCGGATCGGGCGCCCCCGGGCCGCGGGTCGTCCGGACCGGACGCGCTCGCCACCGCATCTGCTGCCCGCGCCACGGCCGCGGCGCCGGCCAGCGAGGACTCGGGAGAGCTCGTGTCGATGCCACGCACCACGTCGTGGTCGACCCGGGCGACGGCTCGCGCGAGCGCACCCTCGAACAGCTGCAGCCGTCGGGCCGTCGCCCGCAACCAGGCCTCGAGGGCGTCCCGTTCGTCGGGCGTGAAGGGCTCTGGCTCGAAGGAGTTCACGGAGAAGGACGCCGCCTCGACCGACCACTCCCACTCGAGCACCACGCGGAGGAGCGCCGATCGGCGGGGCATCAGCGCGAGCGTCCCCTGGCGCAGCCCGGGAGAGAAGTGCAGTTCGGGTTCGTCGAGCAGGTGCCTGACACCGGAGGCCGCATCGGTCGAGGTGGTCGGCACCAGGAAGGCCACCCGGACCTCGCGCCAGGGCGCGGCCCGGACCGGAGGGGCGTCCTCGTCGCGCAGGATCGTCAGGCTGCGTGGCATCTCGGGCGGCAGGGGTGACGGGATGTCTGCGGGGTCGACGGGGTCTCGGTCGTTCGGTGCCATGGCCAGAGAATGCTGGCACGGCTCGATGCGAGCCGCCTGGACGAGCCGGGGTCGCGGGGTCGTCAGAACGACAGCTGGTCGACCGACGTGAGCGGCACCCACCCCGCGCGGATGCCGTCCGGCGGCTCGATCGTGGGCACGGGCCGCAGGGTGTCGGCCTCGGCGAGTTGCGCGAGGTCGAAGCCGGTCATCTCGGCGATGTCGCGGACGGGCACCTGGTAGGTGCGGTACGGCCCGAGGGGTGGAGGGTCGCCCTGCTCGTGCGCGCGGGCGAACACGGCCTCGAGGTCGACGCCCTCGAGCTCGGGGGACTGGTCGAGCAGGTACGCCGCCGTGCGCAACGAGCCACCGTCCGACGTGGTCCACGCCGCGATCTTGAAGAACCGGCGCGGCAGGCGGATGCCGCGGTAGGGCGCGTCGTCGTCGAGCAGCACGGGCGCCGTGAAGACCGTCAGCCGCTGCCGGTGCGTGGAGGCGTACTGCAGCACCTGGTCTTCGAGGCCGAGCCAGAGCTCTTTCGACTGGTTGAACTCGGCGGCTTGCGGTGCGGCGTTGGTGAAGCTGAACGTGTCGACGTTCGCCGCGGCCGCGACGACCGGCTCGCCCCAGACCGGGTCGCGTCGGCGCGCGAGGTGCCCCCGGTCGCGGTCGTTCGCGGCGTACACCTCGGGACCCGTCTGCTCGTCGTCGGGTACGCGTTCGTCTAGCTGCCAGTCGTCGCCTCGGCCCAGGTCGAGCAGCGACGACCCGTCGACGTTGACCGCCGTCAGAGCGGCCAAGCGCCGGAGGGGGTCGAGCAGCACCGTGAAGTGGACGTAGGGCAACTCGCGCACGGTGGTGTGGACTGCCGGCAGGGGCACGTGGACCGTGAGGAACGACGGATCGTACCCCGCGCGGTCGAGCCCGACGGTGCTCGCGGTGGTGGGGTCGTCTGTGGTGCTCATGGGCGCCTCCGGCAGGTCGTCGTTCTCGTGGGGCCATCCTGCCCACGACCCCTGACATCGGTCCGGGCGGCGCCGCGACCACGCGCAGGAGGCGCGGGGCGGGGCTTCCCGCACCGCGCCGCCTCGGTGCTCACGTCGGCCGCCGGGCCGGTGCCGACCGGCGAGCGCTCAGCCCGCCGGGGCTCAGCCCGCCGAGGCTGAGCCCGCCAGGGCCCAGTCCGCCAGGATCGTGTAGAGCGCGCGGCGGGCTTCGTCGGGCTGGGCGGTGGCGGCGGCCCGCTGGGCCTCGCTGCCGTCGTGGTGGAACTGTTTGACGACGCCCATCAGCTTCATGAGGCTGGTCTGGACCTCGCGGTCGGTGTCGCTCGCGTCGTCGGCCGTGGCGGCCCAGGCCTTCTCGATCTCGTCGGCGTGCTCGGCCACATGGGCCCGGCCCGCCTCGGTCAGCGTGAAGACGCTCTTGGTCGCGGCCTCGTCGGACGAGATGAGCTCTTCGTCGACGAGCTGCTGCAGCGTCGGGTAGACCGAGCCGGGGCTCGGCTTCCACGCGCCGTCGGTGCGCTCGGCGATCGCCTTGATCAGGCCGTAGCCGTTCGACGGGGCGTCGGACAGCAGGGGGAGGATCGCGAGGCGCACGTCGCCGCGTCGGGCCCGGCCGCGTCCGCCGCGGCCCGGCCCGAAGCCGCCGGGGCCGAAGCCCGGGCCGCCGGGGCCGAAACCGGGGCCGAAACCGGGGCCGAAGCCACCGAACCCGGGGCCGGGGCGGAACCCGCGGCCGAACGGACGGCCGAATCGGCCGTGACCCTCGCCGCGGCCGAAGGGGTCGCGGCGGGCGTCGGGGGAGTCGTGGTGCTGGCGACGGGGGTCGCCGTGGTTCTCGGGGGTGAAGTCGGTACCCATGGGGTACTCCTTTCGGGTCGAGGGAAGAAGTCGAGATCACGACGTCCTGTCGCGATGTGTCAAAGATATGTCGTTGACTATCGCGAGTCAAGACCGGAACAGGAACTCGGTCAAGAAAAAAAGGAGGCGCATCCCCGGTGGGATGCGCCTCCTTCCGTCGAGGGGTCAGCTCGCGGGCTGGACCCCGAACGCCGAGGCGAGCTTCTCGATCTTCTGGGCCCGGCCGAGGCGGGGCCGGGCGCGGCCCTCGCGGGTGACCCGGCCGCGGCCCCCGAAGGCGGCGGGGAAGTCCTGGGCCCAGGCGGCGTCGGACGGGGTGGGGCGGATGACCTCGTTGATCACGGGCAACTGCTCGACGTCGAGGCAGAGTTTGCCGGTCAGGCCGAGGGCGACCGCGCCCCCGGACTGCTCGCGCAGGACGGGGTGGCTGCTGCCCACCGTCGGGCCGTCGATCGGGCCGGGCCGTCCGCCGATGCGGCTGGCCACGACGAGGCGCGAGCGGGGGTAGGCCATGGCCAGGGCGGCGGCGCGGGTACCGGTGGCGCGGCGGGAGTCGCCGCTGCCGAACGCGAGGCGGAGCGCCCCGCGGGCGTTGGCGGGGGCGGGGCTCTCCTCGATGCGGAGGGCCGACGCGACGGGCGCGAGCACCGGCGCCGCGCCTCCGAGCCGGTCGAAGGTCTCGGTGACGTGCTCGGGGGCCTCGGTCTTGGCGAGCATGACGCCGTGCAGTCCGGGCAGGCCCAGGAGGGCGTCGACGTCGCCGGACCAGAAGTCGGTCGAGCGGTCGTTGATCCGCACCCACGCCTCGCCGCCGCCCGTCAGCCAGGCGACGACGTCGTCGCGTGCGGCGGGCGTGCGGGCCGGGTCGACCGCGACCTCGATGGCGAGGGCGGTCGGGGCGGCGCGTGACGCCTGCGCCGAGTCGAAGCGGGCGGGGGCGGTGCCGGGGACAAGCAGCCACGATCGGGCGATGTCGGCCTTGGGTCGCGTGCGGCCGGCCGCCGGGGCCCGGCGGGCCGTCGCCGCGGGGGCGGGCGCGGGCGGGCCGGCGGGGGTCTGGCTGGGGGCGGTCATGGCGTCGGCGTCCTTCGTCGCTCGGCGGTCCCGGCCACGCTACCGGCTCGTCCGGGCCCGTGAGTCCTCCGGGGGAGGGCGGGGGCTCCCGGCCCGGGGTGCCGTTCGGGCGTAACGTTCAGGAGGATCACAGATCCAGGGAACGACCCCACCGACAGGAGTGAGCCATGACCGACGCGAACGATCCGCGGCGCGACCGCCCCGACCACGAGGGACGCGATCCCCGGCACGGCGACGAGAACGACGCCCCGCGGTCCGACGAGACCGGTGAGTCGACCGAGGTGCCCTACGGCTCCGAGGTGCCGACGCAGCAGCCCCCCGCCGTCGACTTCGGCGGCGACGCCCCGACGCAGCAGCAGCCCGCCGTCGACTTCGGTTCCGACGCCCCCACGCAGCAGGCCCCGATCGCCGACGCCGAGGACCGCCCGGTCGTGGCCGAGACCCGTGCGACCGGCGACGCGTCCGGCGCCCCCGCCCCCGCCGACGAGGAGGCGCTGCCCGAGTCGGCGCCCGCCGAGGACGCCCCCGGCGACCCGGCGTCCGACCGACCCGCCGACGCCGACTCGTCGACTGACGCCGCCGGGCGCGACACCGAGGCCTCTCGGAGTCCGACCGGGACGCGGCCTCGGCCGGCCGTCCCACCGAGGCCATCCCCATGGCGGCTCCGACCGAGCCCGCCCAGCGGGCCTGGTCCGCCTCCCCCGCCGGCACGCGCCGTCCGCTGCACGACGACGAGGCCCTGCGCGCGGCCGAGGCCGCCCGCGCCGGAGACCCCGCCACGGGTGACCGGGGTGACGACACGGCCACCGCGGCGTCCGCGACCGCGGCGACCGGCGCCTCCTCGTCCTCGCGCGACGGGTGGGTCGACGACCGCTCGGACGCCGAGCGCGACGCCACCGACCGCGCCGCGGCCGAGCGTCAGCCCTCGTTCGGTCAGGACGCCCCCACCGCCGTCGCGCCGACCGCGACAGCAGCAGGAGGCGCGGCTGCGGGAGCCGCCGCCGGTCGCGACACCGGCTCCCACGCCTACCCCCTGATCAAGGACTCCGGCATCGACCACGTGTCGGTGCGCCGTGAGCTGCTCGCCCAGCAGAAAGAGGAGTTCGGCGGCATCCGCTTCGGCGCCGGCCTGCTCGGCTGGTTCGCCGCGACGGGCTTCGGCCTCGTCATGATCACGATCTTCGGCGGCGTCCTCGCGGCCTGGGGCGGGGTCGCCTCGGGCTCGACCGCCATGACCGACCTGCGCAGCTTCACGGCCGACAACGCCGACGTGCTGGCGCTGACGTCGGGCATCGTGGTGCTCGCGATCATCTTCTTCGGGTACCTCGTCGGCGGGTACACGGCGTCGCGCATCGCCCGCTTCAGCGGCTTCAAGCAGGGGCTCGCGACCTGGCTCTGGGGCGTCGTCATCACGATCGTCCTGGCGATCGTCGTGGGCGTCGTCGGCACCCAGTCCGGTGACTCGTCGTCGCCGAACCCGTTCGTGCCCTCGATGGACGACCTGCAGTCGTCGTCCCTCGCCGGTCTGATCGGCCTCGCCCTCGTGGTCGTGTTGAGCTTCGCCGGTGCCGTCCTCGGCGGCCTGCTGGGTCAGCGGTACCACCGCAAGGTCGACCGCTTCTTCTCCGAACAGGACTGAGCGCCGCGAGGGGGCGTCCCGGCCGGGTCGCCCCCTCGCCCGCTCGCCCCATCCGACGCGGCCCGGGCGTCGAACACCGCTCAACCCCACCGGGCAGCACAGACAAGGACCACTCATGCGCACCCCCCTCCGTTCCCCCCTCGGCCGCGGCGTCCTCGGCGTCGTCGCCACCGGAGCCCTCGTGTTCTCGCTCGCGGCCTGTGCCTCGACCTCGGACTCCGAGAGCAACAACACGGCCCCGACGCACCCCGTGAACCAGACCCGCGAACCGGGCCCGGGCGAGAGCCTGCTGCCCCAGGCGACGATCCCTGACCTGTCGAACGGCGTAGACACCCAGGTCGCCGTCGACGCGTCGTTCGTCGAGGCCCTCACGACCCTCGGCCTCACGCCGGGCGTGGTCGGCACCGCGACGTTCACCGACGGCACGTTCTCGTTCCCGATCACGGGCGGGCACGTCGACTACTTCGGCCCCGACAGCGAGATCCGTCCCTACGTGCAGGGCGAGATCGACCACGACGGCTCGGGCCTCTCGTTGACCGCGGCCGACGGCACCGTCGTCGAACTCACCGACTTCCGCATCGACCCGGGCGAGTCGAAGCTCTACGGCACCGTCACCGCCAACGGCACCGTCGCCGCCGAGGACGCCTACCTGTTCAACCTCTGGGGTGGCACCCTGAAGCCCCTCGAGGTCGTCGACGGCAACGCCGTGCTCGAGGGCACGACGGTCCACGTCAGCCCCGACGCGGCCGAGTTGCTGAACGAGACCTTCGGGACGGACGCCGTCCAGGACGAGATGCTCGTCGGCGTCGCGAAGATCACCGCCGCGACGGAGTAGTACCGAACCACGGCGTGATCCGGTCCGTACCGGATCAGCCTCGAACCCCGTTCCGTGTGATGAACCACGAACCTTCGTGGTTCATCACACGGAACGGGGTTCTTCTCGTCTCCGCAGTGTTGAGGCGCTTCGATACCAGGATTTCGGCACGCCGAAACCTTGCTAAGGTCGAGGCATGAGCTCGACCGACACCCGCCGCGCCGACGCCGAACCGCCCCGTGACGGCCGCCCCCCGCAGGTCGTCCACGCGCGGCCGCGCGGCACCCTGCTGGGCCCGGCGTTCGTCGCCGCGATCGCCTACGTCGACCCGGGGAACGTCGCCGCGAACCTCACGGCGGGGGCGTCGTACCAGTACACGTTGCTCTGGGTGCTCGTGCTGGCCAACGCCATCGCCGTGCTGGTCCAGTACCTGTCGGCCAAGCTGGGCATCGTCACGGGGCGGTCGTTGCCCGAGGTGATGGGCACGCGCCTCCGTCGTCGGCCCCTCCGGCTCGCGTACTGGGGGCAGGCCGAGCTGGTGGCGGCCGCGACCGACGTCGCCGAGATCATCGGTGGTGCCCTCGCCCTGCAGCTGCTCTTCGGCGTGCCGCTCGTCGTCGGCGGTCTGATCACCGGCCTCGTCTCGCTCAGCCTGCTCATGCTCACGAGGTACCGCAGCGGCCGGGTCTTCCAGACCGTGGTCATCGCCCTGCTGGCCGTCCTCACGCTGGGGTTCTGCGCCGGCCTGCTCTTCTCCCCGCCCTCGGCGGGCGGCATGCTCGCCGGCCTCGTGCCCCGCTTCGAGGACAGCACGGCGGTGCTGCTGGCCGCCTCGATGCTCGGCGCGACCGTCATGCCGCACGCGGTCTACCTGCACTCCGCGCTGACCCGGGACCACCACGGCGTCGTCGCCGAAGGGGCTGACCGGGCCCGCGTGCTGAAGGCCACGCGGTGGGACGTCGTCCTCGCGCTGCTGGTCGCCGGTGGCGTGAACGTCGCCATGCTCGTGCTCGCGGCCTCGACCCTCGCGGGCCAGGACGGCACCGACACGATCCCCGGGGCGCAGCAGGCGATCGCCGCCGCTCTCGGGCCGGTGATCGGGGTGCTCTTCGCCGTGGGCCTGCTCGCCTCCGGCCTGGCGTCGACGTCGATCGGGGCGATGGCGGGCGCCGAGATCATGAAGGGTCTGCTGCACGTGCAGGTGCCGCTCATGGTCCGGCGGGTCGTGACGCTGATCCCTGCCCTGGTGCTGCTCGCCACGGGCATCAGCCCGACCTGGTTGCTCGTCCTCAGCCAGGTGGTGCTGAGCTTCGGCATCGCCTTCGCGCTGGTGCCGCTCGTCGTCGCGACGAGCGACCGGTCCCTCATGGGCACGGGCGTCAACGCCGTGGGGACTCGCGTGGCCGGATGGGCGGCCCTGGTGGTCGTCGTCGCGCTCAACCTCGTGCTCATCGGGCTGACCGTCTCGGGGGCGTGAGGGGGAGGG
>NZ_LHOZ01000054.1:0-8172 GCF_001297205.1 Frigoribacterium sp. RIT-PI-h
GGCCGGGAGGCGCGGGTCAGGGGGCGACGTCGACGATGGCGACGAATCGGGTGCCGACGCCGTCGACCTCGGCGCGCACGACGCCCGGCGCGGGCTCGGGCAGCTCGTCCGCGCCGTGGTCGTCACAGCTGAGGTAGGTGTACTCGGGCCACCACTTCTTGGGGCGCGCCGCCTCGTGGTAGCCGCAGACGACGCACTCCAGCTCGACCCAGACCGGCTTGCCCGTGCGGTTCGCGCGGGACTGCACCAGCCAGGCCGGCGGAGTCCGTTCCATCGCGACGAGCTCGTCGACCGTCATCTTCGGCGGCAGTCCGTGGCGCTTGGCCATCTCGAGGGGGATGTCCAGTCGCAGGGCGGCGTCTCGTCGCGTGATCACCCGCACACGCTACCCGCCCGCCCGCATCCGCCGCGAGCAGCACATCTGTTGCCACGAGCAACACTCGGCGTCAAGTCGGCCAGAGTGCCGACTTGCCCCCGGACGAGGGCCAGGCGGAAGCTCGACCCAGGCGGGACGTGCCCGATCCACCGGGTCGGGCGATCACCGGACCGCCCGGCCGGCACCACCCGGTCGGCACCACCCGACACGCACCACCCGAACCAAGGGGAACCACATGAAGACCTTCGTCGCCGCCGCCCTGACCGCTGCGGCCCTCGCCGTCGGATCGCTCGGGGTCTCGACCTCGGCCGTCGCCGCCGGCCCCGACAACACCATCCGGTCGACGGACATCGTCGGCGGCGAGAAGGCACCCACGACGCCGTGGGCCGTGCAGCTGGTCTTCCAGACCGGAGGCACCGCGAGCTACGCCTGCACCGGCGAACAGATCAACGCCACGTGGGTGCTGACCGCCCGCCACTGCATCGACGGCGTCACCTCGATGCAGGTGTACCACTCGAACAGCACGACGAACCCGGGCACCGCGATCGCCGTCGACCGCGTCGCCGCCGCCCCCGTGGGCGACATCGCACTCGTGCACCTGAGCCAGTCGAAGGCCCTCGGCAGCTACCCGACGCTGAACCTGGGGTTCCAGGCGACCTCGACGGGCAGCGGAACGATCATGGGGTACGGCCTGCGCGCGAACTCGGTGCAGTCCGACGGTCTGTATCAAGCGACGGTCGGCCTGACCGGCCGCAGCACCGACGCCTACGGCGGGGTCGCCCAGCCCCTGAACGGCACCACCGGCGCGGCGAACCACGGCGACTCGGGCGGACCGCTGATCGTGAACGGCCAGATCGTGGCCGTCTGCTCGACCGGCGACGAGGCCGACCCGGGCGCGAACACCCGCGCCGGGTCGAACTACGCCGTGCTGTCGCAGAGCGCGAGCTGGATCCGCTCGACGGCCGGCCTCTAGTCCGCGAGCGGGCCGGTCCGCCGGCTCCGGGCTACCACGGACGCCCGGCCACACGGCCCCGCCCGCCCACGGAGCGTAGGAGGCGCACGCCGGTCACGCGACCGGGGTGCGCCTCCGTCGTCGTGGCGACCCGCGCCTCCTCGGGGGCGTCGGCCGCGGGACGTCAGACGATCGGCTTCTCGAAGCAGATCGACTGCGGGATGGTCGTGACGTAGGGCTCGTAGGTCGGGATGCGGGTGAAACCGATCTTCTCGTAGAGGGCGACGGCGTCGGGCTGGCGGTCCCCGGTCTGCAGGATGAGTCGGCGCGCACCGCCCTCACGGGCGACCGCCTCGAGCTCGGCCATCAGCAGTCGGCCGATGCCGCGGCCGCGCTGACCGTCCGAGACGATCACGCGCTTGACCTCCCATTCGCCGTCCCGGCTCTGCACGAGGGCGTGGCCGACGGGCGTGCCGCCGTCGGCATCGTCGTCGGCCACGACCAGCACGGTGGCCAGCACGTTCGACGGGTGGACCGTGAGGGCAGCGTTCCGGGCCTCGACGACGGCGACGGGCTCGACGACGTCGCGGTGGTAGCGGACGGTCATCTCGGCGTCCATGGCGTCGCGCAGGGCGACGGCACGGGGGTCGTCGAAGGCGACGCGTTCGAGGTGCAGCGGGGGCAGGGCGGAGGGAGCGGTGTTCGTCACCAGACGATTCTGCCCCCTCGGGCGGGACCCGGCGGACGTGCTACAGACGGACGCCGCGTGCCGACATGAACGGCACGGGGTTCGTCGAGGCGCCGCCCACGCGGGTCTCGAAGTGCAGGTGGCAGCCGGTCGAGTTGCCGGTCGACCCGACGAGCGCGATCAACTGGCCCGCGACGACGCTCTGCCCGCGGGACACCTTGATGCCGCCGTTGACGATGTGGCCGTACGCGGTGGAGACGCCGCCGCCGTGGCTGACCTGGATGTAGTTGCCGTAGCCGCTCGCCTGACCGGCGAACGTCACGGTGCCTGAGGTCGCGGCATAGATGGGGCTGTTGCAGCCGGGGGCCAGGTCGATGCCGTCGTGCATGCGGTCGACGCCGGTCACCGGGTTGACGCGCCTGCCGTCGCCGCTCGACATGTAGCCGGCGCTGGGTCGCCCCCAGCCCGAGCCGGTCGGGGCACCGCCACCCCGGGACGACCCCCCGCCTGTGGACGGGGCGGGGGCGGGGGCAGAAGGCGTCGGGGGCCGGGCAGCGGCGGCCGCGGCAGCCGCTGCGCGCTGCTGACGGAGGGGCCCGGCCTGGCGGGCGGCCTCGGCGGCCGCCGGGGCCTTGCGGGCCGCTTCGGCCTGACGTGCGACCTCGACGCCGGTGGCGTAGTCGGCCTCGGTCTGCAGGCTCTGGTCCTGCAGCACGGCGAGCTGACCCTGGAGGCGCGACTCGTTCTCTTGCTGGGCGGCGACGGCGGCTGCGGCGGCGTCGGACGCGGCCTGCGCCTCGTCCATCGAGACCTGGGCGGCGCCCTGCAGCTTCACGAGCGCGTCCGAGGCGACCTTGGCCTGGTCGGAGAGCGACTGCGCGACGTTGCGGTCGTTCACGGCCTGCTGGCGGATGCCGTCGGTCTGCTCGGTGAGCTTGCTCATCGCGCCGAGTCGGTAGAGGAGGTCGTCGGCCTGCTCGGTGTCACCCACGAGCTGTGACGACACGTTGCCGCCACCGGTGCGGGCGAGCTGGGCCGAGACCTGGCCCGCGCGCTGCTCGCTGGCGTCGGCCACCGCGGCCTTCTCGTCGGCCTGCGACTGCAGTTCGGCGAGCTTGGCGGCACCGGCGTCGGCGTCGGCCTGGGCCTGCTCGAACTCGGCACCGAGACGCTCGGCTTCGGCCGGGGCGGTGGTGGCGTCGCTCGCGAGCTGGTCGGGCAGCCCCTGGATGCGGCTGACCTCGGCGGCTTTGGACGACTCGCTCGACCGTGCGGCCTGGACGTCGTCCCACGACGGGTACGAGGCGGCCTGCGCGGGCGAGGCCCCGAGCACCGTGCCCGACACGACGAGCGTGAGGCTGAGCAGCACCGTCGCCACGGCGGCGGCGACGCCCTGTCGGCGGGGCAGGGTCACGGGCGAAGTCACGGAAGAGCACCTATCTCTGGTCGGCCCCGAGCCCGCAGGACGCGTCGGATCGACGGCCGTCGGGGGGTGGGGAACCTGATCAGCCTACGGGCGGAACCGGGAAGGGTAAACCCGGACATCAAGCTTTCTCGGCATCGGCTTGTCCCCAGTCAGGGGCTACAGGGGTGTTCACGACATGACTCCAGTCACACGAGTCACACGATCTGTACCCCGAAGGACGAGGAGGCGCGGGTCGGCGACACCTGTCGCCCACGACGACAGGCATCGCCCTCACGGGCCGGGACCCGCCACACGGGACGAGTCTCGGACACGTCGTCGGGGTCAGTCGACGAAGGCCGAGTTGAGACGGTGCAACGCCGCGGCGAGCGCGTCGACCTCGGCGGCCGTCCACCCCTCGAGCCGGTCGGCCAGGGCGGACCGGTTGGCGTCGACCGATCGGGCGAGCAGCTCACGGCCGCGGGCGGTCAGCGCGAGGGCCTGCCCTCGTCGTCCTTCGACCGCGCCACCCTCGCCGGGCTCGACCAAGCCCAGCTCGACGAGTCCGCCGAGCTGGCGCGAGACGGTCGAGCGGTTGAGGCCGAAGTCCGCCGCGATGTCGGTGGCTCGACAGCCGGGGTGGGCCGCGATGAAGGTGACGAGCGAGTGCTCGACGAACGACAACGGGGCGCTCTTGTGCCGGGCGCGGGCGACGGCCCGCCGCGACACGGTCTCGAGCTCCGAGTAGACCGTGTCGATTCCTCGCTGCCCCCGCTGGTCCGTCACGGGGTCAGCCTAACGGCGGGCGGTCGGGAACACCGAGGGGGCGATTTGTGTTGCATAATGCAACTGTAGACCGACGGGCAACGGCGCCCCCGACCACGAGGAGCCCCGTGACGACCACCGACCTGACCCTGCACCGCCCGGACGACGGCGCGCGCCCCGACCACGACTCGTTCCGCGACGACCCGCTCCGGGGGCGGGACGACCGACCCGACCCGCGCCTCCGACGCGGTCACCAGCACGCCGGGCCCACGGCCGCGCGCCGCCCGCGCCCGGACGCCGCGGCCTGGCGGTCCCTCGGCCTGCACGTGCTGATCCCCCTCTTCCTGGCCACCGGCATGGCCCTCGCGTACCTCGGCGCCTTCGGCCACCCGACACCCCACCACGTGCCCGTCGCCGTCGTGGGCAGCTCGGCCCAGAGCGAGGTCTTCGCCCAGCAGCTCAACGACGCCGACCCGGACGCCCTCGACGTGCGCACCGTCGCCGACGCCGACGCGGCGCGCAGGCTCATCACCGACCGCGAGATCTCGGGTGCGTTCGAGGTGGGCGCGACCGACGCGACCCTGTACGTGTCGTCCGCAGCGTCCGACACGACCGCGAGCGTCCTGCAGAAGGTGTTCGGCCCGGTCGCCTACCGGCTCGGGCTGCCCCTGGAGGTCGACGACGTCGTGCCGAGCGGCGAGGGCGACCCGACGGGACAGGGGCTGTTCTTCCTGCTCGTCGCCCTGAGCGTCGGCGCGTACGCGAGTGCCGCGGCCATCTCGGCGGCGAGCGCCCGGCTGGGACTCGGCTCGCGCCTCCTCGCCGGTGTCGTCACAGCCGCCGTCATCGCGTCGATCGGCACCGTCGTCGTCGGCCCCGTCTACGACATCGTCACGACCGGCCTGTGGGGCGTGGCACTCGTCAGCTGGCTCTACGTGACCACCGTCGTCGTGATCGGCATCGGCCTGCACCCCCTGCTGCGCCACTGGACGACGCCCGCCCTCACCATGCTCTTCGTCATGCTGAACTTCACCAGCTCGGGCGGCGTCTTCTCGTCGCAGCTCGTGCCGCCCTTCTTCGGGGCGTTGGGTGCCTTCTGGAACGGCTCGGCCTGGCTGCACGCCACGCAGTCGATCGTGTACTTCCCCGGCCAGGGCTGGGGCCGGGCCGGCCTGACGCTCTCGCTCTGGCTCGCCGCCGGGCTCGCCCTCGCCGGACTCACCCACCTCTGGAGCGTGCGCCGCACCCGGCTCGCGAACGAACTCGTGGCCGTCCGCGAGGACGAGGAGGGCATCGCCGCCTGACCCCCGGCCGCCGGCCGGCCACCCCGAGGAGCCGCGGGGCGCGACGATCGCGCCCCGCGCCTCCTCGATCCGGGCGCGTGCGAGACTCGACGGGTGACGACGACGCACGAGACCCTTCGTCCACCCCGACGCGACGAGCGCAACTGGGCCGACAGCTTCAGCTACGGAGCGACCCGGGTCGTGCAGCCGACCACGGTCGACGAGCTGAGCGAACTCGTCGCCGCGGCTCCCCGCATCCGGGCCCTGGGGACGCGCCACTCGTTCAGTGACGTGGCCGACGGCCCGGGCCTGTTGGTGTCGACCACGGCATTGCCCGCCGACCCGGTGATCGCAGACGACGGGCACAGCGTCACCGTCGGCGCCGGCACGAACTACGCCGTCGTCGCGCAGCGCCTCGACCGGCACGGACTCGCCCTGCTGAACATGGGGTCGTTGCCGCACATCTCGGTGGGCGGCGCGATCGCAACCGGTACCCACGGCTCGGGGCTCGGCCTCGGCAGCCTGTCGAGTGCGGTCTCGGCCCTCGAGATCGTCGGCCCCGACGGGTCCGTCCGGACCGTGCGTCGCGGTCAGCCGGGGTTCGACGGCAGCGTCGTGGCCCTGGGCGCCCTCGGCGTCGTGGTCCGGGTGACCCTGGACGTGCAGCCCGGGTTCCGCATGCGGCAGGACACGTACGTCGACCTGCCCTGGTCGAGCGTCGACGACCACCTGCTCGACGTCATGGGAGCCGGCTACAGCGTCAGCTTCTTCCACGAGTTCGACCACCGCATCCGCGAGGTGCTCGTCAAGTCGCGCGTGCCCGAGGGCCTCGCCGACGTGTCGATGCCCCGTGACCTGTGGGGCGCCCGCCCCGCCCCGGTCGACGAACACGCCGAGGTCACCGGCACGAAGTCGACGCCGATGGACGGCAGCGTCGGGTCGTGGGCGGACCGGCTGCCGCACTTCCGCATCGACGCCACCCCGTCGGTGGGTTCCGAGTTGCAGAGCGAGCACTTCGTGGCCCTCGAGGACGGCCCGGCCGCACTCCGCGCCGTGCAGCGCCTCGGCGACGATCTGCGCCCGCACCTCCACACCTGCGAGACCCGCACCGTCGCCGGCGACCCGCTGTGGTTGAGCCCGACGCCGCAGGACAGCCTGGGCATCGCCTTCACCTGGAAGAAGCACCCCGCCGAGGTCGCCGCCCTCATCCCCCGCGTCGAGGAGGCGCTGGCCCCGTTCACCCCGCGCCCCCACTGGGGCAAGCTGTCGGCCCTGCCCCACGCGGCGATCGTCGAGGCGTACCCCCGGTTGGCCGACTTCGCCGCCCTCGTCCACGAGGTCGACCCCGACGGCAAGTTCGGCGGCCCGGCACTCGAGCGACTGCTCGCTTAGAGCCGTGCCCGGGGGCTGGTCTTCTTGCCGTCCCGGGACCTGCTGGCTCAGCCGGACCGGGACCCGCTGGCTCAGCCGGACCGGGACCTGCTGGCTCAGCCGGAAAGGGCGGCCGCCCGATCGAGGGTCGGGCCGAGCGTCAGTAGGACTCGCCGGTGGGGTCGGCCGCGTCGAGGTCGAGCAGCTCGGCACCGCCGACGGGCAGGCCCTGCCAGGTCTGGAGGCGCCAGCCGCGGTCGAGGGTGCCCTCGAGCGTGACGACGCCCGTGTTCTCGAGCAGGTGGTGCCGGATGAACTCGTCGTCGGCGTTGACCGCCCGCGACCCGGCCCAGGCGCGGATGGCCGCGCCGTGACTGACGGCGGCGACCGTCTCGTGACCGTCGCGCTCGCCCGCGGCGATCAGGTCGGCCAGCGCCGCGTCGTAGCGGGCGAAGAACTCGTGCCCGTCTTCCGAACCGGGCACCCGCGCGTCGAGGTCGCCCGCCGCCCAGGAGAAGACGCAGCCGACGTAGGCCGTGACCGCGTCGGCGTCGCTGCGGTCTTCGAGGTCGCCTGCCTTCACCTCGCGCAGCCCGTCGAGCACCGTCGGCGTCAGCCCCCTGGCGGCGGCCAGAGGAGCCGCGGTGAGCTGCGTGCGCACGCGCGTGCTGACCGCGGGCGCACCGATCGTCTCGTCGGCTAGGGCCGCGGGCAGCGCCTCGGCCTGCCGCCGACCGAGATCGGTGAGCCCGACGCCGGGGGCGACGGTACCGAGCTTGCCCTCGACGTTGTCGGGGGTCTGACCGTGGCGGATCAACAGCAGGCGCATGATCCACCACCCTAGGACGGACCCCCGACACCGGGGGGGCTGGTCGACGAACGCGACGCGCGCCTTCCGCACCCCCCTGTGCGCATCCCGACCCGCGCCTCCTGGGCTCGGCGTGCAGATCCCGGCCCGCACTTCCCGCGCGCCCGTGCAATTCCCGACCGCTGCCGGCCTCGTCGACGTGCCGAACCCGACAACTCCGCCGGGACACGCCGCTCACCTTGGTCGCACACCGGCATGTCGCAGCGCCTCTGTCGCGATTTGCACAGTGCCCGAGCCGCACCTCCCGAGCCGCCGTCCTGATCCCGACCCGCGCCTCCTGGGCTCGGCGTGCAGATCCCGGCCCGCACTTCCCGCGCGCCCGTGCAATTCCCGACCGCCGCCGGCCGCGTCGACGTGCCGAACCCGACATCTCCGCCGGGACACGCCGCTCACCTTGGTCGCACACCGGCATGTCGCAGCGCCTCTGTCGCGATTTGCACAGTGCCCGGCCGGCGACGGTCGGGAAT
>NZ_LHOZ01000062.1:0-8164 GCF_001297205.1 Frigoribacterium sp. RIT-PI-h
GCGCGGGGCGGGGAGGACGCTTCGGCGGGGTACGGCGCTCAGCTTGGCCGCCGGCAGCGCTCCTCCTGTACTGCTGGGAGCATGACCGACTCCCGCTCCTTGCCCTACCCCCTCGGCGTGACGCCCCTGCCCGACGGCGGTGCCCACGGCGCGGTGTACTCCGAGACCCCCGACCACGTCTGGTTCTGCCTGTTCGACGACGAGGCCGACGGCGGCACCGAGCGCCGCTTCGAGCTGACGAACCGCACCGGTCACGTCTTCCACGCCGTGGTCGAGGAGGCGCGGGTCGGCTCGCGCTACGGCCTCCGTGTCGCAGGCCCCTGGGACCCGGCCGCCGGCCTCCGCCACAACGAGCACAAGCTGCTGCTCGACCCCTACGCGACCGCGCTCGACGGCACGTTCGACTGGGGCCAGGCCGTCTTCGGCCACGACATGAACGAGCCCGAGACGCGCGACGACACCGACTCCGCCGACGCCATGCCCCGCAACGTCATCGCCGACCGCGACTTCGACTGGGGCGACGACCGGCGTCCGCTCACGCCGATGGAGGACACGGTCGTCTACGAGGTGCACGTCAAGGGCTTCACGCAGACGCACCCGGACGTGCCCGAGGACATCCGGGGCACCTACGCCGGCATGGGTCACCCCGCCGCGATCAAGCACTTCACCGACCTGGGCGTCACCGCCGTCGAGCTGCTGCCCACGCACCAGTTCGTGCAGGACAGCCACCTCGAGGAGAAGGGCCTGCGCAACTACTGGGGCTACAACTCGATCGGCTTCTTCGCGCCGCACGACGAGTACGCGTCGAAGGCCGCGGGCACGGCCGGCGGCCAGGTCGCCGAGTTCAAGCAGATGGTCAAGGACCTCCACGCCGCCGGCCTCGAGGTGTGGATGGACGTCGTCTACAACCACACGGCCGAGGGCAACCACATGGGCCCGACCATCTCGTTCAAGGGCATCGACAACGCCGCCTACTACCGTCTGGTCGAGGGCGACGAGGGCAACTACTTCGACACGACCGGCACGGGCAACAGCCTGAACGTCAGCCACCCGGCGGCACTCGCCCTGATCATGGACAGCCTGCGCTACTGGGTCACCGAGATGCACGTCGACGGCTTCCGCTTCGACCTCGCCACGACCCTCACCCGTCAGGGCGGCGAGGCCAGCGAGCACAGCGCGTTCCTCACGCTGATCCACCAGGACCCGGTGCTGCAGAGCGTCAAGATGATCGCCGAGCCCTGGGACACCGCCGGCTACCAGGTCGGTGGCTTCCCGGCCGACTGGTCCGAGTGGAACGGCAAGTTCCGCGACGACGTCCGCGAGTTCTGGAACGGCGAACCCGGCGTCCTGTCCACGTTCTCGGACCGCGTCCTCGGCAGCCCCGACGTCTACGAGGGCGACCGTCGGTCGCCGCTGTCGAGCGTCAACTTCGTCACCGCGCACGACGGCTTCACCCTCGCCGACCTGACGAGCTACGCCGAGAAGCACAACGAGGAGAACGGCGAGGACAGCCAGGACGGCGAGAGCGACAACAAGTCGTTCAACGGCGGCGCCGAGGGTCCGACCGAGGACCCCGCGGTCAACGAGTACCGCGACCGCCAGCGCCGGAACTTCCTCGGCACGTTGCTGCTCAGCGCCGGCGTGCCGATGATCCTCGGCGGTGACGAGATCGCGCGCAGCCAGGGCGGCAACAACAACGCGTACTGCCAGGACAGCGAGATCTCGTGGTTCGACTGGGAGCGTGCCGACCGTGACCTGCTCGCCTTCACGACCGAGCTGATCACGCTGCGCCGGGAGAACCCCGCGCTGCGTCCCGACTGGTTCCGGTACGCCCCCGAGGTCGAGAGCGACGACCACGTGCAGGTGCGCCGTGCCGACGACCACTCGTTCTCGAGCGGTGACTGGCAGCAGGGCGAGAACAAGGCGATCACCTTCGTGCTGACCCACAAGGACGCCGACGCGTTCGCCTACCTCGTCAACGGCTCGACCGCGGTCGTCGAGTTCAACGTGCCCGACGCGCCCCACGGCGAGTGGGAGCTCGCCTCGTCGAGCGACCCCGGCCAGCAGGTCGAGGGCGCCGTCACGACGCTGCTCGTGCGCGACGCGAGCTTCACGCTGCTGCGGAGCCGCGCCTCCTAGGCTCCGACGACGCGAGCGCAGGAGGCGCGGTGCGGGTCCTCGGGACCGGCACCGCGCCTCCTGCGTGCACCGGGCACACGAAAGACCGCCGCCCCGAGGGGACGGCGGTCGTCGTGTGGGCCGGCCGAGGCCGGGCCGGGATCAGGCGGTGGCGAGCTGCTGCGCCGCGGGGGCGAAGAAGTCCGCGTAGCTCGGGCCCGGCGTGATGTCGACGACGGTGCCGCAGACGACGGGCTCGCGGTCGGCCTGCGACCGGTGGGCCCGGACGGCGGGTCGACGCTTGGGGTAGACCTCGATGCGGGCGGCGGGCACCCGGCGGTCGGCCACGTAGTGACCGGTCACGTCGACGGAGCGACGGACGTGTGCCACGAGCTGGTCGTGGCTGAGACGGGAGAGGTCGGCGGCGTTCATGCCGTGGCCTCCGCCAGGAGGAATGCGCTGATGTCGATCGGCTCGGTGGGAGCCAGGTCGTGCGCGAGGGGGTGGTGCCCGGAGGCGTGGACGATGTTCATTGTTCTGCTCATCTCTGCGGCCCTGCGACCGCGTGCGGAACGGGGTGGTGCGGGTCGCGTCGCCGTGAATCGACGCGTTCCCGACTCTCGCAGGTCGCCGTTCGATCGCCACCATCGGCCGACGCATCGTTCGCAAGGTGGACATCCGTTCGAACGACGGTCGAGGCCGTGCGGTGTGTCCGCCCCGAGTCGTGAGCAGGGCTCAGTCGCGACGGGCCCAGAGCGCCTCGACGAGCGAGGTCGTCAGGTCGTGGTCGATCGCGAAGGGCCGCCCGTCGAGGTCCGACACCGGGGCGATCTGGCGCCCGCTCGACAGCAGCCACAGGGCGTCGGCCTCGTGCACGCGGGCGAGGGGCAGCAGCTCGTACGCGGTCTCGTGGCCGAGGTCCGCCAGGGCGTCGAACACGGCGGCCTGCGTCGTGCCCTCGAGGATGCCCTGGTCGGTGCGTGGCGTGACGAAGCGGTCGCCGAAGCGCGCGACGAGCGAGGCCGACGGCCCCTCGAGCGCGTACCCGTCGCTGCTCACGAAGAGCACGTCGTCGGCCCCGCGCCGGGCGGCCTCGCGCAGCACGCTCTTGTTCACGGCGTACGAGAGCGTCTTCGCGCCCTGGAGCAGCCACGGCGAGGTCTGCGCGACGTCGTGCCGGTAGCCGCGGTCGAGCGCCACGACGCGGATGCCGTCGCGACGTTCGGCGGCGTGGTCCTCGTAGACCTCGGTGCGTGCCCAGGCGGTCGGCTCGCTGTCGGGCACGCCCTCGAGGCCGCGCGTCACGATCAACTTGGTCAACGCGAACGGCACGGGCGCGTGGGCGGCGGCGGAGGCGAGCACCGCCTCGCGGATCAGGTCGAGGTCGAGGTCGGGCAGGTCGAGCAGCGCCGCCGAGCGGGCCAGGCGTCGCAGGTGCGGCTCGAGGGCCTGCACGGCCCCGTCGACGACGCCGAACGCCTCGAAGATGCCGTCGCCGCGGGTCACGCCCAGGTCGACGACGTTCACGGTCGGCTCGGTCGCGTCGGCGACGTGCCACCCGGGACCCTCGCCTCGGGCGCCGGCCCGGGCTCGGTCGATCACCACGAGCACGGGGGCAGGAGGTGCGGTGTCGGTCGTGGGGGAGGCGTCGGCAGCGAGGTCGGTCACGCCCTCGACCGTACCTCGGGCCGGGGTTTTCGCTTTGTGGACAGGCTGTGGAGAATCGCTCGTCGTCGAGAGGTTAGACGCTCTCGCGACCCGGAGTGGCTGGATCGCTGCTCGACGGCGGACATCGGGCGTCGAATCGTTGGCCTGGCTAGGCGATCTAGCTATTTTCTGCGCCTGAACAGGGGTTTCTCGAACGATGCGTCCTTGGCGTGCCCAGACAGCGGAGGTACCGTGAACGAGCCCGCCCATGGTGGGCGCGTGGTGCCCGGCGGGCCGAGAGCTTCTTCACGGGGCGGCCCGCCCGGCACCACACCGCACGCGCCGAAGGGCCGCACCGTCGAGACGGTGCGGCCCTTCGTGGTCGGTGCGGAGGTGTCAGCCTCGGGGCTTGGGCGGCCCGGGCTTCGGGTGCGCCGGGGTGGCGCCGTGAGCCGTGGAGTCGTCGGCGGGATCGGGCTCGCCGGGCTTGGGGTGCCCGGGGATCGAGTCGCCCGAGAGGTTGAGGTCGTCGGGGTCGACCTCGATGTCGCCGCCGTCGTCCGGGCCGCCCTCACCGGGCAGGGCCTGGACGGCGTCGAGGTCGGGGTCCTCGTCGACGGCGGGGGTGCCTCGCCGGCCGCCCGCCGCATCGCGGCGGTGGGCGCCGCGCCGCGCGGGAGCCCGCCCTCGGGGCGGCGGCGGCGCCGCGGGCCGGCGCGGGGGCGGCGGTGCCGGCGTGGCCGACGCGGGCCGTGGTCGTCGACTCGTCGCGCGGGGTGGGGCCGGTCTGGGTGTCGTGCTCGTCTTCGTGCATGCGGGCACGGTACGCCGTGGGGGTGCGTGCCGCATGTGCGCCGGGGCAGACTGGCGGCATGACGACCCTCATCTGCCGCGCGATCGTGTTCGACATGGACGGCACGCTCGTCGACTCGACGGCCGTCGTCGAACGCATCTGGGGCGACTTCGCCGCCGAGCACGAGCTCGACGTCGTCGAGCTGCTGGCGTTCGCGCACGGACGGCAGACCCACGACACCGTCACGCGGTTCCTGCCCGGGATGTCCGAGGGCGAGGCGCGCACGCTGACCGACGGGTTGCAGGCCGTCGAGGCCGGAACGCGGGCCGGGACCGTCGAGATCCCGGGTGCGGCCGCCTTCCTGGACGGCCGGCCGGGCGACCGGGGGGCGCTGGTGACGGGCGCGAACCACGAGTTGGCACGGTCGCGGATGGCCGAGGCGGGCGTGCCCTGGCCCGCCGTCGTGCTGGCGTCCGAGCCGGGGGCCGTGGGCAAACCCGCCCCCGACGGATATCTGCCGGCTGCCGAGCTGCTCGGGGGCGACCCGGGGGAGGGCGTCGGCTTCGAGGACGCCGCGGCGGGGCCGCGGCCGCCCGCGCCGCCGGAGCCTCGGTCGTCGGCGGCGGCGGCCACGACGGGCCCGCCGCCGCCGGGCCGCCGCGCGGCACCGGGTGCGAGGGCGTGTCGGTCACCGTGCGGGCCGACGGACTGCTCGAGCTGCCGCTCCCGTAGGGGAGGGCGGGCCTGGCGGGCCTGGAGGGCCGCAGGCGGTCAGCCGTTCAGCGGGTGTGACCCCTCGTGGTTCGTGCGGTGGGCGAGGGCGTGGGCGAACTCCCGCAGGGTCTCGTCCGACGTGTGACGCGGCGTCCAGCCGAGCACGGTGCGGGCCTTCTCGGTCGACATGACCGGGATCTTGGCGGCGATGTCGAGCCAGCCCGGTTCGGTCGGCTGCAGACGGGCCAGCCAGGTGAGCTGGACGACGGCGCGCAACAGGCGGTAGGGCACGGGCAGCAGGCGGGAGCCGAACGCCCGGGCGATGCGGTCGGGGTCGACCACGGGTTCGGCGGCGAGGTTGAACGCCCCACCGGCACGGCGGTCGATCGCCCGCCAGAACGCGTCCGCGACGTCGCTCGCGTGCACGACCTGCGACACGAAGCGCGGGGCGAGCGGCAGGAACGGGGGGCGCACGCGCTGCATCCAGCGGGTGGGCACCCAGCGGCCGGCGAAGAGGCCGACGATCTCGCTCGCGGCGGCGGCCTGGAACACGAGGCCCGGGCGCATGCGGGTCAGCGTGACCTCGGGGTGCTGCTCGGCGAAGGCGTCCATGACGCGCTCGTTGATCGACTTGTGCTTCGAGTAGCTCGAGCGGCGGACGCCCTTGGTCTTGTAGGTCTCGTCGACCCGGCGGCCCTTGGGGCCCCGCGAGTAGGCGCCGACCGACGACGCGACGAGCACGTGCGGCACACCGGCCCGGGCGGCGGCGTCGAGGACGTGCGAGGTGCCGAGGACGTTCGTGCGGTACATGACGGCCTTGCGGTGGCTCGGCTGGAGGGCCCAGCCGAGGTGCACGACGGCGTCGGCCCCCGCGAACGCGCGCTCGAGGGCGACGGGCGAGTCGTCGGCCCCGACGTCGATCGAGAACCAGGTGACCTCGCCGTAGGGCGGCGTCGCCATGCGCGGACCCCGGCGGGCGACGCCGACGAGGGACGTCACCTCGGGTTCGGCCTGCAGGCGGGGGAGCAGGGGGGCGCCCAGGTTGCCCGTGGCTCCGACGACGACCACGCGCATGGGTGTCTCACTTTCACGACTCGACGATCGGCCTCTCGCCGGCCCCGGGTGGGCGGCAGGCCTGGCCCGAGCCTACGCGCGGCCCCTGGGCGCGGGTCCGGCCCGGGTCGGGCGGCGGGGGGAGCGCCGGCCTCGGCGGCGCTGCGGGCGACGGCGGCCTCGTCCAGCACGAACACCTCGTCGCCGTCGCGTGGGTCGCGGACGGGCACCGGGGTCGAGCGCACCGATCCGTCGGCCGACACCTCGACCACGGCGAACCCCGAGCCGCGCACGGCCCGTTCGGTGCCGACGGCCGCCAGCACGTCCGTGTCGTTCGCCACCCCGGGCGCGACCACCACGGGCACGCCCGCCAGGTGGCCGACGATGTGGTGGTGGTAGTGCCCGGCGAGGACGACGCGGACGTCCGATCCCTCGAGGACCGCCGCCAGCGCCTCCGGGTCCTGCAGGGCGAGCGACTCGTGCAGGGTGGTCGGCGCCGCGATCGGCGGGTGGTGCAGCACGAGCACGGTGCCACGCCCGGCGGGCGTCGCGAGCTCGTCGCGGAGCCAGGTGAGCTGCTCGGGTCGCAGCAGGCCGTAGCCGGCCCCGGGCACGGACGTGTCGAGCCCGATCACCCGCCACCCGTCGACGTCGCGCACGAGGTCGAGCGGTCGGGCCGGGTCGCCGCCGAGCACCTCGGCGAAGCCCTCGCGCACGTCGTGGTTGCCCGGCACGAGCACCACCTCGGCTCCGGCCGCGCGGGCCCAGGCGTCGGTGCGCTCGCTCAGGTGCCGGTAGGAGGCGCGGGTCCCGTCGTCCGACAGGTCGCCCGACCCCACCAGCAGTCGCACCCCCTCGACCCGCGCGGCCTCCGCCAGCACGAGGTCGAGGGCCTCGGCCGTGTCGACGACGCCCTGGTGCAGGGCTCCGTCGGCGAGCAGGTGGGCGTCGCTGAGGTGGACGATGCGGAGGGCTCCGGGCGGCAGGGCGTGCATGTCGCGACGCTACCGGGTGCGGGGTCGCAGCGGCGCGGTGCTCGGCCGGCTCGGTCGGCTCGGGCGGCCCGGGTGGCTCGGGCGGCTCGGGTGGCTCGGGCGGTCGAGTCGAACCACGGATGGGGCATCGAACCACGCAGATGGGTGGTTCGACAGCACATCGATGGTGCGACCCCGGATGTGGCGGCCGGGCTCAGCCGCGGAACTGGTCGGCGGGGGCGAGGCGGCCGTGCACGCGGCGCCCGAGCTCGGCGAACATGTCGGTGATCGTCGCCCAGTCCTCGTGGGTCGGCGACGTCGGTTCGACGAACAGGCCGTAGAAGCGTCGGCCCTTGGCGAGCGACTCGACCAGGACGGTCTCGGAGCGGTCGAAGAACTGCGTCCCGTCCTGCTTCAGGGCGGACGCCCGGACGGGTTCGCCGGTCAGGTTGCAGAAGCCGGCCGACGCCAGGGCGCGGGCGGTCTTGCGACGGGACAGCCGGGGAAGCACGGGGCTGGCCTCCGCCGCGCCCAGGACCGCACGCACGTGGGCGAACACGAGCTCCTGCTCGTGGACGGGGTGCGAGGCGGAGGTCGGCGAGATCGTCACCTCATCACCGTGCCAGGTCGGGGCTCCCGGGGCGACGCCCAGTGCGGGGGCGGCCCCTTGGGGTGCGACCCGGACTGGGGAGCCGCCTCGGCGCACCCGGCGCCCGTCGACGGTGTAGCTCGGACCGCCCTCCGCGGTCGGTGTCGGTGTCGGCAATTCCTGGCTGGTGCGGCACCCGGGGTGCAGGGGTGGGCGTGGCGCGGGCGGGTGGCGGCACGAGACAGGAGTTGCCGACGGAGGATGCGAGGTGTCGGC
>NZ_LHOZ01000095.1:0-8068 GCF_001297205.1 Frigoribacterium sp. RIT-PI-h
GTGCTGCCCGACCCGCCGGCGCGCGACCGACCGCCCGACCCGCGCCTCCGGACGGCGGAGTCCGAGGCGTCTACGCGTCGACGACGTCACCGTCGTCGACCCGGCGATGATGAAGCGCGCCATCGGTGGCACCGTCGTCGGCAACACCATGGAGTGGTACGACGTCGGCGTCTACGGCTACCTCGCCGTCACGATGGGCCGGGTTGTCCTGCCCGAGGCCGACCCGTCGCTGCAGATCCTCTTCAGCCTCGGCGTCTTCGCCTCGACCTACGTCGCCCGCCCGCTCGGCGGGGTCGTCTTCGGGCGCCTCGGCGACCGGGTCGGACGCCAGAAGGTGCTGGCGACCACGCTCATCCTGATGGCGGGCGCCACCTTCCTGATCGGCGTCCTGCCCGACTTCGCCGCGATCGGCGCCCTCGCCCCGATCGCCCTCGTCGTGCTCAAGCTGTTGCAGGGCTTCTCGACCGGCGGCGAATACGCCGGGGCGACGACCTTCGTCAGCGAGTACGCCCCCGACAAGCGACGCGGCTTCTTCGCGAGCATCCTCGACCTCGGCAGCTACCTCGGCTTCGCGCTCGGCGCCGCCGTCGTGTCGGTGCTCCAGCTGCTGACCACCGAGCAGCAGATGCTCGACTGGGCCTGGCGCCTGCCGTTCCTGCTGGCCGGCGTGCTCGGGGTCGTCGCGATCTACTTCCGCCTGAAGATCGAGGAGTCGCCCGCGTTCCAGGCGACCCAGGACGCGCAAGAGAGCAAGGTCGGCGAGATCGCCGACGCCCAGGGCCGTCCGCGCAACACCCTCGCGCTGATCCGACAGCACTGGCGCCCGATCGTCATCGCGATCGGCCTCGTCGCCGCGTCCAACACCGTCGGCTACGCGCTGACCAGCTACATGCCGACCTATCTGACCGACTCGCTCGGCTACGACCCGCTGCACGGCACGTTGCTGACCATCCCGGTGCTCGTGCTGCTCGCCCTGCTCCTGCCGGTGGCCGGCCGGCTCAGCGACCGCATCGGTCGTCGACCCGTCATGTGGCTCGGCGCCGCGTCGGTGCTGCTTCTCGCCCTGCCGGCGTTCCTGCTGATCGGCCTCGGCAGCATCGCGACGACGCTCGCCGGACTCTCGCTGCTGGCCGTCAGCGTGGCGCTCTGGGTGTCGAGCCAGGCGTCGTCGCTGCCCGCGCTGTTCCCGACCGCCAGCCGCTACGGCGCGATGGGTGTGTCGTACAACGTCGCGATCGCCGTGTTCGGCGGGACGACGCCGCTGGTCATCCAGGCGCTGCTGCAGGCGACGGGCAACGAGCTCGTGCCGGCGTTCTTCCTCATGGCGACCTCGCTGGTCGGAGCCGTGGCGGTCTGGTTCATGAAGGAGTCGTCGCAGCGCCCGCTGCCCGGCTCGATGCCGAGCGTGGCCACCGAGGCCGAGGCGCACGAGCTGGTCGAGTCGCAGGACGCCAACCCGAACATCGACCTCGGGGACCTGCCCTTCCTCGACGCCGAGCCCGCCGAGCCCGCGCCGACCGCTCGGGAGGCCGCCACGCGGTAGCCGGCCCGCTAGCGCAGCCCGGCGCGGCCCGCGAGGTACGCGGCGAGGTCGCGCACCTCGCCGGCCGCCGCGCCCCACCGCACGAGCGCCCGCCCGTCGCGGACCGGGAGGCGCTGCTCGCCCGCCTGCAACGCCCCGGTCGACAGGTCCACCGGCTCGTACGCGTAGGTCACGACCTCGCCCTCGGCGAACTGGCCCCGGACCGCCGCGCGCCGTTCGGCCTTGCGCTGTTCGACCTGGGCGGACAGGTGCTGGGAGCGGGTCGGCGTCACGGCCCGCGTGATGCGACCGGTCTCGAAGACGCGGCCGTCGGTGCCGAGCAACAGCACCCCGAGGCGCCAGGCGCGGCCGGCGGGCTCGAGCGGCTCCGCCGTCTTCGCCGCGACGATGCGCCGGGCGGGCTTGTACCGGGCGAGGGCCTCGCTGCGCGCCTCGCGGGCGGCCAGGTCGGCGGCCGCGTGCTCGACGAGGGCGCGGAGCGAGGCGGCCACCTCGTCGTCGGAGGGGGAGTCGGGGGCCGGCACCGCGCCTCCTGCGGTCGGATCGTCCACGTGGTGCTCGCGCGGTGGGATCAGGCGTCGTAGCCGTGGTCGAGGAAGTCCTCGATCACGTCGACGACGAACGCGTGGTCGTGGGCCTGGGGCAGGCCCGAGACCCCGGCCGAGCCGCCGCCGCCGACGCCCACGACGCGGACGGGGAACAGCCCGCCGTGCGCGGCGTAGAGGCCGGTGTCGAGGCGCGCCTTCTCGTCGAAGCTGCCGCCCTGCACACGGAACGACTCGCCCACCCGGTACGAGCTCTGCCCGTACCGCTCGACGACGCGGGCCTTGCGGTCGAGCCACTCGTCGTTGTCGAGGCTGCTGCCGGGCAGGGCCGCGTGGAAGGCCCGCTGCCGACCGTGCCGCACGGTGACGGCGACGGCGAGGTCACGGCGCCGGGCCTCGGCCAGCAGGTGGGCGCCCAGGTCGAGGGCGACGTCGAGGGTGAACCGCCGGAAGACGAGACGCTCTTCTTGCTCGATGAGGGTCTGCAGCAAGGTGTCGTCGGTCATCGGTGGCCTCCTGTGGTGGTCGGGCGGTCTGCTCGGGGATGTGCCGACGCCTCGGCGCGGCACGGTCAGAGCCTAGGCCCGGCCCCTGTCGACGGGCTGGTGCCGGGGCGTGCGCCCGAGCGGCGGAGTGGTCAGGCCGAGGCCGCGACGCAGGGCGACCCCTGGCGGGCCGACAAGCCGCAGTAGACGCCGACGAGGTCGTCGGCCGAGCGCGACCACGGGTGGTCGAGCGCGTGGGACCGGGAGGCGCGCGAGAGTCGTTCGCGCAGCCCCGCGTCCGCGAGCACCTGCGTCCGGGCCCGGGCCCAGGTCTGCGGATCACGCAGCGTGAGCACGATGCCCGTCACGCCGTCGACCACCGACTCGCGGAGCCCGCCCGAGGCCGCGGCGATGACGGGGACGCCGCTGGCCGCGGCCTCGAGGGCGATGAGCCCGTAGGTCTCGGAGTGCGAGGGCACGAGCACCAGCGACGCGTCGCGCAGCAGCGCGGCGAGGCCCGGCCGCGAGCGTGGGCCGAGGAAGTGCACGGTGAGGTCGAGTTCGTCGCTCAAGGCGCTCGGCTCGGACTCGTAGCCGGCGAACTCGGTCGAGGCGCCCCCGGCGATGACGAGCTCGGGGCGGACCTCGGCGGGCACGGCCGCCACGGCCCGCATGGCGAGGTCGGGAGCCTTGAGGGGTTCGAGCCGACCGGCCACGACGACGTAGGGGCGGGCCGGCGCGGGGTGGTCGGCCGCCGCGGGGTGGAACAGCTCGGCGTCGACGCCCGGCAGGACGACGTGGACCCGGTCGGCCCGGCCGCCGAGCCGGGACGTGACGGTCTCGGCCTCGGCGTGGCTGATGGCGACGACCGCGTCCGACTCACGGGCGGGCATCCCCTCGCCGGCGAGACGCCCCGGGGACTCGGCGCGTTCGCCGTGCGAGAGGGGGGTCGAGTCGTGGGCGGCGATCGAGTGGAAGCTCTGCAGGTGGGGCACGCCGAGGGCGCGGGCCACGGGCAGGGCGGCCATGCCCGAGAACCAGTGGTGCGAGTGGACGACGTCCCACGGCCCGAGCTCGGCGAGCCGGTCGCGGAACTCGTCGACGAAGAGCTCGTTGCGCCCCTTGGTGACGGGCTCGGCCGGGCCGGCGTCGAGGAACCGGAGGGTCACCCCGGGCGACAAGGCCAGGCTCGCGGGTTCGTCGGGCGAGGAGCGACGGGTCAGGATCTCGACCTCGTGCCCCGCGGCCCCGAGCGCCTCGGCCTGGTTGCGCACGACGACGTTCATGCCGCCGACGTCACCCGACCCGGGCTCGGCACCGGGGGACGTGTGCAGCGACACGAGGGCGATGCGGAGCGTGGGGGAGGCGGTGGTCACTTCCCGAGGGGACCGGCCCGCCGTCCCCGCGGTCTGCCCGTCGGAGGTCAGGCGACGCCACCCGTCCAGAAGGCGCGGACGTCGTCGAGGACGGCCTCGGCCTGCCGCCGACCGGCTTCGGCGGCCGGGCGCCTGGTGCTCGTGGCGAGCACGTCGGTGCCGAACGCCTGCAGGGATTCGGCGTCGGCCTCGACGACCAGCACGTCCCGACCGGCGGCGCGTCGGGCGCCGACGACCTGCGGCAGGGTCGGGCCGAGCGGCGAGACGTCGAGCTCGGGGCCGCACGACAGCACCAGCACCCGGTCGTAGTCGTCGGCCAGGTCGGCGTTCGTGCCCGAGCGGACGCCGCCGTCCATGGTCGGGCGGCCGTCGACCTCGACGGTCGGCCACACGACGGGCACCGAGCAACTCGCGGCCACGGCGCGGTACAGGTCGACACCCGAACCGGCGTCGAGCGGGCGGAAGGTGCCGTCGGTGGCGTCCACGGTGCAGACGGTCAGGGCCGCGTCGGGCCAGGCGGCGCCTCCGAAGCGGTCCCGCATCGTCGTGACGAGCTCGGGTTCGTCCGCGACCACGGGCGTCTCGCGCGCCAACGCGCCGATCCGGGCCCGCGCCTCCTGCTGACCGGTCGCCCCGGCGAGGGCCTGACCGAGCGTCTGCTGGAACACGTCGGGGTCGATCGAGCCCGACGGCAGTTCCGTGACGGCCTCGAACTGCTCGCGCAACCCTTCGTCGACGCGGCCGAGCCGCACCATCGTGCCGACGACCGACCCGGCCGAGGTGCCGACGACGAGGTCGGCGTCGTCGACGGGCACGCCCGCCTCGAGCAGCCGCGACAGCACGCCGAGCTCCCACGCGATGCCGGTGATGCCGCCGCCGCCCAGGACGAGGGCGGTGCGGGTGGGGGTCGTGGTCGTGCTCATGTCTCTCCTCGGTCGTGGTGGCGGTCCGGGCAGGAGGCGCGGTGCGTCCCTCGGGGCCGCGCTCGACAGTAGGCCGGTCGCCTCGCGACGTCCTCGGGCAGGTGTCAGGCGGGCCGGAGCTCGTCGGCGCGGCCGAGGTCCTGCACGTGCCACTCGGTCTGGGCGAGCGCCGAGCCCAACCGGTAGCCGTGCAGTGAGGCGATGCCGCCGCTCCACGACATGCGCTCGGCGACCTGCCAGACCGTCGGCCGGTCGAGCGCGTCCAGGGCGGCGGCGGCGTCACGGCTGCGGTCGGCCCGGTGCGCGATCAGGGCCTCGGCCCTCCCGCGGAGGCCGACGAAGCGGTACTCGTGCCCGGGGCAGACCTCGAGGGCGTCGGGTCCGGCGACGTCGAGCGCCACCATGCGGTCGAGTGACGCGAGGTAGTCCGTCAGCGGGTTCGTCCCGGTGCGTCCGCCGAGGCCGATCCCGGGGTTGATGCGCGGCAGGACGTGGTCGCCCGTGAAGACGAGTCGCTGCTCGGGTTCGACGAAACAGAGGTGGCCCGCGGTGTGACCCGGGGTGTGCACGGCACGCAGCAGCCGACCCGCGACCGGCAGCACGTCGCCGTCGCCGAGCAGCAGGTCGGCGGTTACCGCGGGCAGGTGGCGACCCGATCCCCAGGACGCGACCAGCGCCTCCTGGTCGTCTCCCGGCGCGCCCCAGCGGGCGATGTCGGCGTCGGCGGCCACGGCGTCGGACGTTCGCTCGCCCAGGGCGCGCTGCTCGGCGGCGTGCAGGGCGATCCGGGCGCCGGAGGCCCGGCGCAGTGCCTCGGCGCCGCCCAGGTGGTCGGCGTGCAGGTGGGTCACGGCGATCAGGGCGACGTCGGCGAGCGAGTGGTCGACCTCGGCGAGGGCGTTCTCGAGGCGGTCGAGGTTGCCGTCGGTGCCCCAGCCGGGGTCGATGACGGTCAGGGCGCCGTCCGAGCCCTCGACGACGTAGCCCAGCGAGTGGTCGTCGATGCCGTCGCCGAACTCGAACGCGACCGACCAGACGCCGTGCCGGACCTCCTCGACGGGTGGCAGGACACCCCGACGGACGGCGTGGGCCTGCACCGGGCTGAGCGGGACGGGAGGGGCAGGAGGCGCGGGTCGGCGGGCGGCGTCGGTCACCCCGCGAGCCTAACCAGCGCGACCCACCACCCGCGCCGTGCCCCTCGACGCCGCGCCCTTCGACGCCGCGCCGCTTCGACTACTCGGCGGAGACCTCGATCAGCACCTTGCCGACCACGTCGCCCTCGACGGCCTCGTGCGCTGCCGCGGTCTCGGCGAGCGGGAAGGTGTGCACCGGCAGGCCGGCGGCCTCGCCGACCGGCAGGACGCCGTCGCGCAGGGCCGCCGTGACGTCCTCGACGGCCGCCTGCAGCGCCTCCTCGCCCACGGTGTAGAGCAGGACGAACTGGAACCGGGTGTTGGTGATCATGTTCGCGCGGATGGGGATGGTCGTCGTGTCGCCGCCGTTGTCGGCGTAGATGGCCACGGAGGCGCGGTGCCCGACGACCTCGGACAGCAGGTCCGCGTTCTGCGAGATGGCGACCTCGACGACGACGTCGACGCCGTCGGGGGCGATCTCGCGGATCTCGGCGGCGGCGTCACCCGTCCGGTAGTTGACGACGTGGTGGGCGCCGGCGGCCGTGGCGAGGGCGGCCTTCTCGTCACTGCTGATCGTCGTGATCACCGTGGCCCCGGCCCAGCGCGCGAGCTGGATGGCGGCGTGGCCGACCGCACCCGCGCCTCCGGCGACGAGGACGACGGCGCCCTCGAGGCTGCCGGGGGTCAGGCGGCTCGGGCCGTCCTCCCACACGGTGAGCGCGCGGTGGGCGGTCATGGCGGGGACGCCGAGGCTCGCACCGACGTCGAGGCCGACGCCGTCGGGCAGCGGGACGACGCGAGAGGCGGGCAGGACGGTGAACTCCTGCGCGGTGCCGGTAGGGCGTTGGTGGGCCGAGAGGTAGGTCCAGACGCGGTCGCCGACCGACAGGCCGGTGACGCCCTCGCCGACGGCGTCGACGACGCCCGAGCCGTCCTGGTTCGGCGTGACCTCGGGGAACGGCAGCGACTCGCCGGGGCCGCCGCCCGCGCGGGACTTCCAGTCGGTGGGGTTGATGCCCGAGAACACGACGCGCACCCGCACCTCGCCGGCGGCGGGTTCGGGCAGGTCGCGGTCGACGAGCTGCAGCACGGTGGGGGCGGGTCCGGTCTCGGAGTACACGATCGACTTCATGCCCGGAGCCAACCAGACCCGGCCTCGCCGTGTTCCCGCCCGGACGCCACCGAGTGGACACGGCACCGCTGTACGTCGCGGTGTCGTGTCCACTCGACGGCGTCGTGTGGTCCGCGGGCGGACTCAGGCCCCGGCGCCGCGGAACAGGGCGAGCGCCAGCAGGTCGTCCTCGAACCCGCCGCCCTCGTGCCCGTTGTACGGCCAGACCGTGATGTCGGCCGCCCCGGCGTACGCGTGGAAGGCGCCGAACACCGTCGACGGCGGGCAGGTCGGGTCCATCAGCGCCGTCGTGAACAGGGCCGGGGCCGTGGCCCGCTTCGCGAAGTTGACCCCGTCGAAGTAGGCGAGCACGTCGTGCACCGAGGAGGCGCGGTGTCGGTGGACCGCCAGGTAGCGTCCGATCTCCTTGTACGGGTCGGCGTCGGTGATGACGGTCGCCCGGCGGAAATCGCAGAGGAACGGCACGTACGCCGCGACGGCGGCGAGGTCGGGGACGAGTCCGGCGACGGCGAGGGCGATGCCGCCGCCCTGGCTGCCGCCGACGACGGACACCCGGGACGCGTCGACGACGTCGAGCCCGCGGGCGGCCTCGACGGCCCGGACGGCGTCCGTGAAGACTCGCCGGTAGTAGTAGGTCTCCCGCGAGTCGATGCCCCGCGTCATGACGCCGGGGTGGGCCGGGCCCGAACCGTCGGGGTCGGGGGTGGCGCCGAGGCTCCACCCCGCGCCCTGGCCCCGGGTGTCCATCTGCAGGTGGGCGAACCCGGCGGACGACCAGAACAGGTTCTCGACGGCGGCGCCGCGGCCGCCGCCGTAGCCGACGAACTGGACGACCGCCGGCACCGGTCCCCCCGCCCCGGCGGGCACGCGCACCCAGGCCCGCACCGGGTGCCCCGGCCCCCACGCGCCGCCCCCGCAGCTGCGCGCCGCA
>NZ_LHOZ01000002.1:0-7586 GCF_001297205.1 Frigoribacterium sp. RIT-PI-h
CCGCGTCCGCCCGCACCCGGCGGGTGGCGGGGCGCGGCCCGGCCCCCGCCCCGCCCCGGCCCGCCGGGGCGGCCCTCCGCCCCTTCGCGTTGGGCGTCGCCGCCGCCCTGGGCATCTGGACCCGGCTGCTGTCCTACGCCCACGGCTGGAAGCCGAGCGGGGGATGACCGCCCCGGCCGGCGGGTCCGGCCCGTCCGCCCCGACCCCGTCACCCACCGCCACCACGACCATCGGAGACCCCGTGACCGACCCCCGCACACCGCTCGACCGCTTCGCGGCGCTGCCCGTCGCCAACGCCGGCGACCCCATGGACCGCCCCGGCGTCGTCGACTCGTCGATCCGTGCCGTCTGGCGCGGCGCCCGCGTCGCCGGCCCGGCCTTCACGGTGGAGGGGGCCGGGTGCGCCAACGCCGGCATCCACGAGGCGATCGGGCAGCTCCGGCCCGGCCAGGTGCTGGTCGTCAACGGCCACGGCGTCACCGACCGCGCGCTCATCGGCGAGCTGATCGCCGAGCGGCTGCGCAAGGCCGGCTGCGTCGGCATGGTGGTCGACGGGGCCGTCCGCGACGTCGACGACCTCGAGGAGCTGCGCTTCCCCGCCTTCGCGGCCGGCGCCTCCCCGGCCGGTCCCCATCGCAACGGCCCCTTCCGCCTCGGCCGCCCCGTGGCGATCGGCGGGGTCGGCGTGCCCCCAGGCGACGGCGCGCCCGGCGCCTCGGGCGGCGTCGCCGGGGTGCCCGCCGACGAGGCCGACGCCGTGCTCGCGCGAGCCGAGGCGAAGCACGCCGACGAGACCGAGACCCGGAGGCGCATCGTGTCCGGGTGAGAATGGTCGGCATGGCAGACCCCCAGCCCACCGTCCGCAGCGTCGAACGTGCACTCGACGTCCTCGAACTGCTCGAGAGGGCCCAGGGGCCGATGCGGTTGGTCGACCTCAGCAAGGGCAGCGGCCTGAGCGCCGCGACGGTGCTGCGCATCGTGGGGGTGCTGCAGCGGCGGGGCCTCGTGCAGCACGTCGGGGGCGACTACCGCCTCGGCGTCGCCGCCCTCGGCATGGCGCACGCGTTCATCGTGAGCGATCCGCTCAGCAACCGGACGCGACCGCACCTGCAGCAGCTGTCGGTCACGACGGGTCTGACCTCGTCGCTCTACGTGCGGTCCGGCGACGAGCGTGTGCTCAGCTCACGCGTCGACGGTGCCGACCCGTTGCGCTACCAGTTGCCGATCGGCCGCCGGTTGCCGCTGACGGTCGGGGCCGGACGCACGATCCTGGCGCACATGCCGCCGGACGAGCAGGAGGCGCTGGTCGCCTCGTCCGCCGAGCTGCGGGACGCGAACGGCACGCCGGTCTCGGCGGACGACCTCCGCCGGTCGCTCGAGGTCATCCGCGCCGACGGCTTCCACGTCTCGATCGCCGAACGCGACCGGGACGTGGCCGCGGTCAGCGTCCCGGTCTTCGGGCCCGACGGCGACGTCGTGGCCTCGGTGTCGGCCTCGGGGCCGGCAGAACTCAACACACGACAGGAGCTCGTCGATCGGGCCCCTGAACTCCGCCGGGCCGCGCAGGCGATCGGGCGCTGACACGCGGGTCGCCAGACTCGCGGCGAGAGGAACACCATGCGAGTCGGATTCATCGGCCTCGGCGAAGCCGGGCACATCTACGCGGAGGCCACGGCGGCCGCCGGTCACGACGTCACGGGGTTCGACCCCGCGGCACCCACCACGCCGGACGGCGTCCGCCGACTCGAGACGGCCGCCGAGGTCGTGGCGGCGTCCGAGCTCGTCGTCGTGCTCACGGGAGCGTCGCTGAGCGGCCGCATCGCGACGGCGGAAGCGCCCCACCTCTCGGACGGGGCGATCTGGGCCGACTTCACCACCGCCTCCCCGGAGGTCATGCGCGAGGTCGGCACGGTCGTCGAGGCCGCGGGCGGGCGTTTCGCCGACGTCGCCGTCCTCGGGCCGGTGCCGAGCAAGGGGGCGGCGACCGAGACGATGGTCAGCGGGTCGGCCGCGTCGGACGTCGCGAGCTTCCTGCGGTCGCTCGGAGCCGACGTCGAGACGGTCGACGGCCCCGCGGGCGAGGCGACCTCGCGCAAGCTGCTGCGCAGCGTGATGATGAAGAGCCTCGCGACGACGGTGGTCGAGGCCCTCGAGGCGGGTCGGGCCGCCGGCTGCGAGGAGTGGGTGCACGCCCAGATCGCGGCGCAGCTCTCGGGCGACGCCGACGCGAAGATCGAGCGCTACGTCGCCGGCAGCCGCAAGCACGCGGTGCGACGCGCCCACGAGATGGACTCCGTCGTCGAGCACCTCGCGACCCTCGGCGTCGAGGCCGAGATGTCCGCGGCCTCGGGCCGTGTGCTGCGTCGGCTGGCGGGTGACGACGCCGCCTGAGTCCGCGCAGGAGGCCGCCGCCGCTGTCGCCCTCGAACCCGGTTCCGAACGATGAACCCCGAAGCTTCCGGGTGCATCGTTCGGAACCGGGTTCTTCGCCGCCGACCCTGGTTCACCTACCGGACACCCGCCGCCCCTACGCTCGCCACGACAGCGCCTAGGGTTCCGGGGTCCCACGATCCGACTGGTCCGAGTGGCGCCACGGACGGGCGCCGTCGCCAGCGCCGTGCTCTGGCTGCCGATCGTTCCGTTCACCGGCGGCCTCGGCGCGAGCGCCGGCGGACTTGCAGTCGGGGCCGGTGTCTCGGCCGTGCTGCACGTCGTCTACATGACCGTGCTGCAGCGCGGCTACGCGGCCGGTGCCCTCTCCACCGTCTACGCGACGGCCCGCGGCACGGGCCCCGCCGTCAGCGCCGGCCTCGCCGTCCTGCTGCTCGGCGAGCAGCTCTCGGTGACGGCCGTCGTCGGCATCGCCCTGCTCGCCGTCTGACGGGCGTCGCCCGGGCCGTCGGCCACCCATGAACCCAGGAGGCGCGGGTCGGCCTACAGGAACCCGGTCACCGCGACGGCGACCGCCGCCAGAAGGGCCACCGCCGCGAGCACCTTCGACGACCCCATGACGAGTCGTCGTCGCGGGCCGCCGTCGTAGGGCTCGTCGTCGGCGTCGCGCAGCTCGGGTGGCAGCTCGGCCTCGCGGCGGCGACGGTCCTGCTCGAGGCGCGCGGCGCGGTCGAGCCGGGCGATGCGCTCGGCCTCGTGCCGCCGGGCCAGCTCGACCTCGCGGTCACGGGCGACCAGCAGCTCGAGTTCACGGTGGGCCTCGTCCGACCAGGTCTCGAGGTCGTCGTCGGGTGGGCTCACCGGTTCGTCCGGCGTGCCGTCGTCCATTCGCATGCGGACCTCCGTCG
Source organism: Frigoribacterium sp. RIT-PI-h (assembly GCF_001297205.1). Lineage (NCBI taxonomy): Bacteria > Bacillati > Actinomycetota > Actinomycetes > Micrococcales > Microbacteriaceae > Frigoribacterium > Frigoribacterium sp. RIT-PI-h. The sequence goes on from NZ_LHOZ01000002.1 coordinate 3,300, forward strand.
CGGGGCAGGGATGCCGTCGAGGCTAACCCGCCGCGCCTGGGTCCGCCCCGTCCGGTCGGCCCGGCCGCCCGGCGGCCCGCCGGCCCCACGGCCCCGCGACAACGGGGGCGCCGGGGGACACCGGCGTCGGCCAGCACGCCGACTGTGCTGCGACGCCGGCGCTCCTAGGCTCGGGGGCGTGCCCGCCACGCGGGACCGACCCGGCCGCGGCGCCGGCGCCGCGACCGGGGGTGAGACGTTGACCGAGCGGGGTGAGGCCCCCGCGCCCCGCCCGGCGGCGGTCATGCGTGCGGGCCAGCCCCTCGGGTTGCGACTCGACGCCCGCCAGGACGAGTTCCGAGAGCTGTTGCTCGACTGCTCACTCGAGGACGTCGGCCCGTCCGGCCGGTCGTGGCTGCGCGACCGGTACGCCGAGATCGTGCCCATCGTGCTCGCTCCGGCGCTCGCCGCGGTCGACCACGGTCGTCCGGTGTCGGCCTCGTGCCTCGACGAGCTGCGTGCCGTCGCCCGCCGCAGTGCGACCTGCCCCGACGTCGACCTGGCCGTCGTCCTGCGCGGCGCCCTGCCGGCCCTGCGCATCTTCTCGCTCGTCATGCACTCGGCGTCCGGCGGGCAGGCCGGGACGCTCGTCCTCGCGATGGCCCGCGCCGCGCAGGTCGCCCACGAGCTGGGCACCTGCTGGGCCGAGGAGTGGGCGCGGCACCGGCCCCGTCTCGCCGCCCCCCCGCCGGGCGGGGGACCAGGAGGCGCGGGCGGCGCCCCGCCCCCCCCTGCGGCCCCGGGGCCCGACGTCGCGCTCGCCCTCGTGGCCGCCGCCCCCGACCTCGACGACGTCGAACGGCAGATGCTCACGCTGACCGCCTACGGGCTGTCGAACGCCGAGATCGCCCGTGAGACGGCGTACAGCCGTCAGGCCGTGGCCTGGCCCCTCGCGCGCCTCATGCGGACCTGGCGCGCCCCGAACCGCACGGCGCTCGTCTCGGTCGCGTTCGTCAAGGGCGTCATCCGGTCACGCATCGTGCGACGCGACCGACGACGGGGCGGACCGCGGGCGGTCGAGGCACCGACCCGACCCGCCCCTCCTGAACTGCCGTCGGCCGGGTCGCGCCCGCGGGACCCCGCCCCGGCGTCGGGTGGGGCCGGCGGGGCGGGCTGGCGGGGCCGTGGAGGGGTCAGCCGCCGTTGACGCTGATGACGTTGTCCGTCTTGACGTTGTTGCCGAACACGCCCCAGTTCAGGTAGCCGCCGTCACCGTTGTTGGTGACCTTGCCGGGACCGTCGAACCAGTAGATGACGTAGCTGCCGCCCTTGATGTCGATGGGCTGGGCGTCGGCGATGGCGCCCTCGACCGTGATGTCCTGGTTCTTGTTGACCACGGCGACGGTCAGGCGCTCGGGGTTGCCCGCGTTGTAGTAGCCCACGTCGAGGGCGGCCTTGACCGCTCCCTCGCGGTCGCCCTGGTCGTTGACGGCGGCGCTGATCGCCCCGACGATCGCCACCGGGTCGAGGGTGACGCTGCCCGTGATCGGGCTGCCCGTGCTCGACTCGGGCGAGGCGGGCGCGGTGGTCTCGGCCTGCGCGGGGGCGGCGGCGAAACCGCTCAGCCCGGTGATGGCGATGCCGCTCACGGCGGCGGTGGCGAGGAGGGTCGCGGTCTTCGACTTCAGCTTGCTCATGATTCGTCCTCTTTCGTTGTCGTAGGAGTTCGAGTTGCGGTGCTTCGTGTTGTCGAGTGGAACTGCCTTGCGAGAACGATCCTGCGGCCGGCGACGGCACGACGCACGCGTTCGGGGTCGACGTTGGTCGGGTGACCAACGTCGGGCCCTGACGTGCCGACGCAGGAGTATCGGCGAACTGCTCAGAGGCTGCCCTCGGCCACCACCCACCGCTGCCGGAGATCGGGGTAGGCGCGGGCGATGTGGGGGAAATCCCGGTCGTAGTGCACGACGGTGGCCCGGTTCACGACTGCGTAGGCGGCGATGAGGACGTCGACGGCGCCTGCTGCCCGGCCCATGTGAGCGGCGACGAGAGCGGATCGGATGGCCGCCACGTCTCGCACCTCCGGATGCATTCGGCAGTCCGAGAAGGCGCCCGCCAGCGTCAGGACGATCGCGGAGTGGTCCTCGAGGCTGCGAGCGCTGAAGCCGTATTCAGCCGCGACAGGCGGGCAGATGAGGATGTCGTCCGGCGCGGTCGTCCGGATGATCGCCTCGATCGCTGCACGGACCACCGGTTCGGTGGCGACCCGCTGCCACGCCGAGTTGTCGATGATGAAGCGAGGCCGCCGCATCGGCGCGTGGGGCGGGTCGGGCTCGGAGAGGTGGGGCCCGGCAGGGCCGCTGCTCACGCGTCCGTCGTCCCCGGGGCCCCCCGCTGCGGCTCGCCGCCGCCCTCGATCCCACTCAACGTGGCCAAGGCCTCGAGCTGCAGCTGCCGTTTCACGATGTCGCCGAGTGCCTGGTTGATGGCGTCCTTCGTCGTCCTCACGCCGAGGATGCCCTTGGCGGCTGCCAACAGCTCGGTGTCCACGTCCACGCTCGTCATCGCCACAGCAACCTCCATATGCTCGATCCATCAAGTCTATATGCTCATGCTCGCGGTGTCAGGCGCATCGATCATGCGACGACGCTCTCGCGACTCCGAGTGTCGGAGGTGCATCTCCACAGGCCGCCTCCCTACGACGCGTTCGACGCATGTCTGAGGACGAGGCGACGGGCGGGCGGCGACCCGTCAGGCCGTCCGTGCCGCGACGCCGTCGAACAACAGCTCGACGGTGGCCTCGAGTGCGGCGTCCCCGGGGTCGCGCCGGGTCACGACGTGCAGCAGGACCGTGCCGATCAGCGACTCGACCAGGGCGTCGAGGGGCGCGTCGTCCCGGATCTGCCGCGCGCGCCTCCCGGACTCGAGGCGGTCGCGAAGCGCCGCCCGCGTGACCGAGGTGACGCGTTCGTCGTAGTGCTGGGCGACGGAGGCGTCCTCGGCGGTCGCCGCGATCGACGCCCGGATCAACCCGCCCGCCGCGGGCGAGGCGAAGGCCGAGAAGGAGGCGCGGAGCCAGTCGAGCACGTCCCCACGCACGTCGCCCGTGTCGGCCACCTCGAGGTGGGGCAGCAGATGTCCCGTGAGCATGCCCTCGGCCACCAGCGCCGCCTTCGCCGGGTACCAGCGGTAGATCGTCGCCTTGCCGACCCCCGCCGCCGCCGCGATGCGGTCGAGCGAGAGCTTGTCGTAGCCGCGCTCGGCCAGTTCGTCGCGGGTCGCGTCGAGGATCGCCAGGCGGGCGGCCTCGCTGCGGGCGCGGCCGGGGCGGGTGGGGCGTGCGGTGGTCACCGGTCCATCCTCGTGCACGTCCCGCCCCACCCGGCCTCGCTGCGGATGGTCCGGCCCTACTGGACCGACCAGCCGCCGTCGCTCGCCAGGATGGCGCCGTTCACGTTCACCGCGTCGTCGCTCAACAGGAAGGTGATCGACGCCGCGAGTTCCTCGGCCGTCGCGATCGTCGGGATCGCCGCCTGGAACGGACGCAGCCGCGCCGACCCCGCCTCGGACACGTTCGCCGGGAAGGGGATGCCCGTCGCGACGCCGCCCGGCGCCACCGCGTTCACCCGGATGCCCTGCTGCGCGTACATGAAGGCCGCCGACTTGGTCAGCCCGACGACGCCGTGCTTCGACACCGTGTAGGCGTTGCCCGACGCGTTGCCGCGCAGCCCCGCCTCGGAGGCGACGTTCACGATCGAGCCGCGACCGGCCCCGAGCATCACGGGGATCACGGCGCGCGACAGCTTGAACCCGCCGGTCAGGTTGATGCCGATGACGCGGTCCCACATCGCGTCGCTCGTCTCGTGCAGGGGCGAGAAGTCGTCGTTGATGCCCGCGATGTTCGCCAGGGCGTCGATGCGGTCGCCGGCGGCCGCGACGATCGCGTCGATGTCGTCCTGCTTCGTGATGTCGCCGGCCACGGTGACCACGTCGCCGTCGGGCAGGGAGGCGACCAGCGCCTCCAGCTTGTCGGCGACGAGGTCGACGGCGACGACGCGGCCGCCTTCGCGGGCCACGCGGGACGCGGTCGCGCGGCCGATGCCGGACGCCGCACCCGTGACGACCACGGTCGTGCCCGCGAACCGGCCGGGCGTGATCGTCTCGCGCCACGGGCCGTCGGCCTCGATCGTCTCGTCGGGCACGACGCCGCCGTTGACCTGCAGCACCAGGCCGTCGACGAGCTCCTGCGGCACCTGCCCCTGGCTCATCGCGACCAGCTGCTGCAGCGGCAGACCGCGGACCGGGGCC